>CALIZB010000135.1 GCA_938028625.1 uncultured Bacteroidia bacterium
AACAGGTTTAAACGAAGCCTTTATCATTAGCGACGAAAAGCGTAACGAGATATTAGCAAACTGCCGCGACGAAGCCGAACGCCAGCGCACCGAAGCCCTCATCAAGCCCATCTTGCGTGGCAGAGATATAAAACGATACTACTACGAATGGGCAGGGCTGTGGGTGATAGTGATACCTGCAGGCTGGACAAAAAAGGTAACTCAATTATCCTTGATTGAGGAAGAAGCAGAAAAAGAAGTAATAAAACTATTCCCAAATTTAATGAACCATTTACTACCTTACAAAGTAAAAGCACAAAAACGCGACGACCAGGGCGACTATTGGTGGGAACTCCGCAAATGTGCCTACTACCCCGAGTTTGAGAAGGAAAAGGTGGTGTGGCAGGAATTAGCACAAGGAGCACAATTTTCTTACGATGCTAAAGGAGAATTCTTTGTAACAAACACTGCTTATATTCTAACTGGAAAATCATTAAAATATGTTCTGGGATATTTAAATTCAAAATTAAATGTTTTTGCATATGAAAAATGGTATTGCACAAAACTGGGACAAAGTGGTGTTAGATGGCTAAATCAACATGTCCAAGAAATCCCCCTTCCCCCTATCACGTCCGAGAACCAGGGCATTGTAAGGCGTATAGAGGCATTGGTAGATAAGATATTAGAAGCGAGAGAGCGTTTTGGTACAGAGCGGTCGTTGAGTAGCGAGCAAAGCGAGCGTATTGAAACGACCATGCCCCAACATACCAAAACGACTTTTCTTAAAAAACAATTATCTATTAAGCACGTAATTAAAAAAATTCAGTAAATTAGGTACATCTATGAAAGGATATATGTACATTCTCAAATGTAATGATGGAAGCTACTATACAGGAAGCACTAATAATTTAGAACGTAGAATTTTAGAACATCCTGCCATTGCCTGCGATTTTCAATGAAGAACCTGCGATATACTTTACTTAATGCATTGTTAGCATCTTCATTTACTTTTTGTGCTTGTGCTATTTACAAGTAAGCAAAGCAAGAAATAGTGAATATGCTCTTTTCATAATTATTTAGCCTATTTGTTGTAAATATAAAACAAATGTAAGCACTTTTGCAAATTTTATCAAAAAATATAACATATTGGTTTTCAAGTTTTTATTCTTAAAATTACTTATCAAAAAGTAGGGAGTACGTTTTTCAAGTTGTATATGTAACTTTGGTAGCGCAAACATATAAGAAAATATTCTGTATTTTGCAGTACGAATTTAATAGTTATGCTAATAAAATACTTTGAACTTAAAACATGGACTGCACGCCGTTGGTTGTATTTAGGAATAGGTATATTTTTAGTAATCATGGCAATTATAGAAAAAGAAGGACTGGGGGCTTTAATTGGTGCTTATTTTATGATAATGGCAATTTTTAATGTGGGCTGTGCCTCAGGGTGTTGTGCTAATGGTAGTTGTCAAACTGATTATTCAAAACATACAGAGAAAAAATAAAGTAAAGGAGATAAAAAACTATGCAAACAGAAACTAAAAAAACGTTTAGTGAATTAGTACAAGAAGAACCTCTGCTTTTAGTAGATTTTTTTGCAGAATGGTGCGGGCCTTGTAAAATGATGAAGCCCATTTTAGAAGAAGTTAAACAAGCTATCGGAGATAAAGCCAAAATCATCAAAATTGATGTAGATAAAAACCCGTTGGTGGCTACTTCGTACCGCATTCAGGGTGTACCTACACTTATGTTATTCAAAAATGGCGAACCCGTGTGGCGTCAGGCAGGGGTAGTTCCTGCACACTATTTGGTAAATTTGATTGAGCAGTATTACACAGAAAACTAACTTATGAAAAAAGTATATTTAATTCTGGTCCATCTCGGCATATTTTTGTATGCCTGCCAATCACAACAATCAGGAAATTATAATTTGGAAGTGTCTAGTTTTACGGCTAAACTGCATGAAAAAAAAGATAATGCCGTTATTCTTGATGTAAGAACGCCACAGGAATACCAAACAGGACGTATAGAAAACGCCCAGAACATAGACTATAATGCTCCTGACTTTAAGGAAAAAATCAATGCTCTGGATAAAAACAAACCGTATTTTGTGTACTGTTTGGCAGGAGGTAGAAGTATTGCTGCTGTGAACTATATGCGTGAGAATGGGTTTAAAGAAGTGTATAACCTTGCAGGTGGGGTAAGAGCATGGCGAAGTCAAGGTTTGCCTTTGGTTAAGAAAAACAATTTCACAAACGAACAGCAGGATAAAATCTCATCTAATCAGTATCAGGCGTTGATAAACTCAAAACCACGCGTATTGATAGATTTCTACGCACCTTGGTGCTTACCATGCCAAAAAATGAAGCCTTTCTTAGAGGAGTTAGATAAAGAACTAGGGCAAGATGTAGCTATTATCCGTATTGATGTAGAAGAAAATAAGAAACTTTCAGAAAACTTAAAAGTAAAAGACATTCCGTTTTTTATTTTATATGAAAATGGGATACAAAAATGGACACATCAGGGTTACATAGACAAAGAACCCCTAAAAAAAATACTTACTCAGTAATAGTTTTCATAAGTGCAGATAGAGCTAGGGGAATACCATTGCTTAATATAGCAGTGGTTTTTTGTATTGAACGTTTATCTATCTATTCTGTACACGGGATAAGCTAAATGCGTAGGTTCATAATACGGACTTAACCGATAAATAAAATCTAACTGTGCATAATGATTCTGACGCAGAGAAGGATTGTTCTTTTTTTCCTGTTCTAATTTTTCTCTCATTTCAGGGTACTTTTGAAGTAGTTCTTCTGCTGTTTTTTCAAACATATAAGAAGAAAAATACTCTTTTTGTTGCAGAGTACTATCAAAAAAACCCCATGCAAAAAAACTGTCCATACCTTCTGGTTCTAAGGTTTCTACAATGTATCGGTTTTGAGTTTGATTAACATAGCAGATATAATCTCCTGTATAAAAGTGTATTTTACGTTTTTTGAGTTCTGCTTTTACGTCATAATGAAGATAATGTGCTTCATAAGGATTCTTTGTAGTTTCAAATTTTTTGATATAATAACCATACACTTCCATTACTGTATCTTTGGTCAGAGTTTCTAGTTTTACATTGTTCCATTGTAATCTTTCAATGACTTTTTTCCATGCCTGTGGAATAATGTATGCTAATGGTGCATTTACAATAACAGGTGTATAGTAAGTGTTGTAATAAGGAATTTTTTTCTGATAGGGCTTTTGTGTATCATAAAAATAATGCTCTAATCCCGTGATTTTGCTTTTGTACGTTTGTACTTCGTATCCTTTGAAGAGTAAAGAGTCTACTTTGGTAGTATCTAATTTCCATTGTAAAGGAAAGTCTTTTTGAGTAGTTGTTTGAAAAATGGCTTCTTTACGAAATTTTTTTATTTTATTCAGTTGATTAACTCCATGCAAAACGATTTGGTGCATAAATTGGTAAGTAGCTTTTACACGTTTAGGAAAAGGCTTCCACATTTGGGTTTCACAGACAAAACTTAATGTATTAAATAAAGCGGCGTATCCTGATAAATATCTTGGGGTTTCTAAATAGCCTACAATTCCTTTTTCGGGGGTTTTATCTTTGAGTTCTACATAAGGACAGGGTTCAAAACCTGATTTCTTCAAACGTTCATTTAATTGGGGACAAAATATAGCATCAAGGTAAGTACCTAAAATAGGATGTATTTTATCTTTTTGAGTACAAATGTATGTTAGAGTGTAAGCATAATCTGCTCCATTAGATGTATGGTTATCTATCAGAATATCAGGTTGCCATGTTTGATAATACTCTATTAAAGCACGAGTATTTTGGGCATCTACTTTGATAAAATCACGGTTAAGGTCTAAATTTTGGGCATTTCCTCTGAAACCGCATTCCTTAGGTCCATTCTGATTGACACGAAAATTTGTACTTCGATTGAGCATACCATCAACGTTAAAGCAAGGCACAAAAACTAATACTACTTTATCTAATACATTTTTGAGGGTATCTTTTTCTAAAACATCTCTGATATACAGCATGCTGGCATCTATACCTTCGGGTTCTCCGGGGTGTATGCCATTATTGATAAAAACTACTAATTTGCCTTTTTGATGGCTTTTTTCAGGTGAAAAATCTTTATCTTTATCTATCACAAAAAGATGTAAAGGTTTACCTATATCGGTCAGTACTTTACTTGTGTACAACTTGGAAATACGGTGTTTTTTACTCATTTTGGTATAAAAATCCGTCATTTCTGAGTAAGTAGCTGTGTGGCTGGTATCCTTTTCATAAGGTACGAGCGTATTCTGTGCGTACGTACGTGAGAATAACAACGTAAAAACTATAATACTCAATGTGTAATATTTGTTCATTATTTGCAAAGGTATAAAACATATCCAACAAAGTTCAATAAAGTTTTATATTTAATTTTGACAGTCCTATAAATGAAAAGATGACTGTGTTGATAATACAGCCATCTTTTGATAAGTGTAGTTTTAGCAAAAATATGGTTTTATGATTTTTTTAGTCCTAATTCTATCAGACGTTCATTAAGGTATTCACCTGCCGTCATGTCAGAATAGTGCTTGGGGTTATCTTCGGTAATGCAGTGTGGTAGACAGGTTAAATCCATATCTGAACGGGGGTGTAAAAAGAAAGGTATAGAATAGCGCGAGGTTTTGAGTAATTCTTTGGGGGGGTTAACTACTCTGTGCGTGGTAGAACGGATTACGTTATTGGCTAATCTTTGCAACATATCTCCTGCATTGACGACTATCTGTCCGGGCAGTGAAGTAACAGGTATCCATTCTCCTGTACGGGTAAGTACCTCTAAACCGTCAGCAGAAGCCCCGATAAGCAAAGTAATAAGGTTAATATCCTCATGCGCACCTGCACGTACCGCACCTTCGGGAATTTCTCCTTCTATGGGCGGATAATGAATAGGGCGAAGAATGCTGTTTCCGTTATGAATGTGTTTATCAAAATAAAACTCATCTAATTTTAGGTATAGTGCTAAAGCTCTTAGCAGATTTCTTCCTGTATTTTCAAACTGACGGTAAATAGATAAAGTTACCGTTCTAAATTCAGGTAATTCAGCATCAGGGAATATGTTATCAGGATACTCATTTTTTATAGGGTCATTGTCTGTTACTTCTTGCCCTACATGATAAAATTCTTTAAGGTCTGCCACAGGAGAGTCTTTGGCATGTTCTCTACCAAATGAAGTATAGCCGCGCTGTCCTGCTAACTCTTCTATTTCATATTTTTTTTTGGTTTCAAGGGGCAGATTAAAAAAGGCTTTTACCTGTTCATAGAGTTTTTCTATCAGTTTCTCGTCTATACCATGATTTTTTACGGTAACAAAACCTACTTCATGATAGGCGTTGCCTATTTCCTGTACAAATTTTTGTTTGCGCTGTGCATCTCCGCTAATGAAGTCTGCAAGGTCTACGGTGGGAATAGTTTTCATATCAGGCAATATTACAAAAGACTTTTATTAACTACAATACTTTTGAAACAAGATATATCAAAAATGTATGCTGATGTATAAATTAAAAGCAGATGTTTTGTAATTTTGTGGCATGGATAAAAAAATTGTACAGGTAGGGAATATTGCCTGCGGCGAGGATACTTTATTTCTTATATCAGGACCTTGTGTGATAGAAAATGAAACGTTAATGATGAACACAGCCGAGAAACTGAAAAAAATTAGTGAGAGATTACATATTCCACTTATATTCAAATCGTCTTTTCAAAAAGATAACCGAAGCAGTTTAGAATACTATCAAGGACCGGGATTAGACGAAGGGTTAAAATTACTTCAAAAAATAAAGCAAACTTTTGATTTACCTATACTTTCTGATGTACATTATCCTGAACAGGTAAAACCTGCCGCAGAAGTGCTGGACGTTATTCAGATTCCTGCCTATCTTTGTATGCAGACAACCTTAACCGTAGCCGCTGCCAAAACAGGTAGAGTTGTTAATATCAAGAGAGGACAGTTTTTAGCACCTGAAAACATGATTAAACCTGTTCAAAAATGTGAACAATCAGGTAATTCGCAGATTATTCTTACGGAACGAGGTTATACTTTTGGCTATAATGATTTGGTAGTAGACCCGCGTAGTTTTTATCATCTCAATAAAACAGGTTATCCCGTAGTGTTTGATGTAACACATTCTATTCGTAAGTATGGCATTCCGAGTGCGGACCCTAAGGGTGGTAACAGAGAGTTTTTAAGTACTTTGGCACGTGCAGGCGTAGCTTCAGGAATAGATGGTCTGTTTATAGAAGCACATCCCTGCCCGTCTGAAGCCTTGTGTGATGCCGCAAGTCAGTTACCGTTAGAACAGTTGGAGGAGTTTCTCAAACCCTTGCTGGAACTGCATGCAGTGGTTAAAAAATATGAAGTAAAAAACCTTGTATAATCCGTTTTTTTATTATTTTGCGGGTAAAAAATTGTTTAGCGTATATTTTCAATGGCAAAGAAATACAAAAACACTTACATAAAACCTGAAGAAAAAACTAAAAATTCAGAACTGGAACAGGAAAAAGCGACCGAAGAACGTTCTGAACGAAACAGTATTGAACTCAAAAGCCCCGTGCTGGATTTCTTAAACAAATATCAGGTACGCATGGTACTGGGTATTATATCTATTTTTGCAGGCGGATTTTTGTTTATTGCTTTTGTATCTCATATATACGGTACAGGCAAAGCTGACCAAAATATAGCACAGAATGCAGGAATTTTAAGGATTCTCGGTATAACGCCTTTCAGGGAATATGCGGAAAACTGGTTAGGGATTATGGGTGCGGTATCTGCTTATTATTTTATACGCGAATGGTTTGGATACAGCAGTTTTCTTATCAGTTTTTATGCTATTTACTTTGGAATAAAACGCCTCCGTATCTGGACAGGTTTTAATGTTAGCATATTCAAATATGTCCTTTTTACTGTGGTATGGCTTTCGTGTTTTTTGAGTTGTGTACTGTATATCGCTTCCCGCCAGTGGTTTGAACTCGGGGGAGGATTAGGTAAAGCCTTGAATACAGCCCTGATACGCAGTATAGGCAGTGCAGGGGCAGTGATACTCTGGCTACTGATACTCAGTGTGTTTTTGTTTTTTAGTGTAGATATGAAAAAACTGTTTTCTTCAAAACCTTCTGAAACAGTATCTGATAATGCCAAAGATATTACTGAAACAGAAAAATCTGACAACAGCCACACAAAAAGCACAGAAGGAGAAAAAAACAATAGCAATACCATTAATCCAAGAATGAAGCCTTCCGCCACAGAATCCTACAACAACGTAATTATTTCACCTGTAACCTACAAAGGCTATCAAAAACCCTCCGTAATGGTGCTGCACAGTGCTATTCTGGGAGAAAATCATTTTACTCAGACAGAAATAAACACTAAGGTCATAAAAATTATAGGCATTCTGGAAAATCACGGATTAAAAGCCGCAGACGTTCAGTATGTGGTTTCACCTGCCATTACCAAACTGGAAATTTCTTTTGACAACTCTGTTTCTCTCTCTGATATTTTACAAAAACAAGGAAATATTCAGCAAACCCTGATAGACGAAAGGGCAAGAGTAGTAGTTTCTACTAATGGTAAAGATGCGCCCTTGGTGGTACAACTTCCGAATGATGTTCATGCTAAAATTAATTTTAATAATGTTGCGAACACTTCTTCATTTCTACAAAGCAATCAAATTTTACCGATAGCTATGGGTATCAGCGAAGATAATATCCCTTTTGTGATAGATTTAGCAAAATATCAGCATCTTTTGTTTATAGGTACAAACAGTCAGGTAGAGCGTAATTTTCACGGTCTGATAGTTTCCTGTTTGCTCTCTAAAACACCACAGCAAGTAAAATTTATTTTTATAGATACCCAGACCACTGAATTTGAACAGTATCTCCCGATTCAGTGGCAGTTCTTTGCTATGCTTAAAAATGCGGATACACCTGTTGCCAATACTCCTCAGAAGACCCTGGAAGTTTTACGTTCCTTGATTCTGGAAATGGAAAACCGTACCCAAAAATTACAGTCCGAACACTGCAGAACCATAGAAGAATACAACGAAAAAAATGATGATGCTATTCCGCATCTTGTTATCTGTATTTATGACTGGGAAAGCATCTATAAAGTAGCAGGATTAGATTTGGAAAATTTATTGTACCGCATACTTCAAAATGCTCATGGCTTGGGAATACATATTGCCATGTCTGTTTTGCCTAACCATTATCATCTTCTGCCAAACAGTATTAAAAAATACTTCCCCACCAGTGTTCTTCATAAAGTAGATAACGCTATGCTGTCTGAACAAATTATTGGTCAGATAGGCGCATATTTGCTTTTAGACGACAGTGATACTTTATTTTGTGCGGCTAATCATATCATAAGATTAGAATGCCCAAAAGTATATGACAGCGAAATTACAAACATCAACCAGACCATAAAAAGTCAGAAATTTGAAGACCCCAGTACCGTATACTGGTTGCCCGAACAGCCTGTTATTCATTATGAGGTTCAAAATGCTGATACAGATAAATCCAAACAAAACTCTTTGCTGTCAAATATAGAAGAAGGCACTGACCTGACTTTACCTGAGGGCTTGTATCTTGCTCTTGTGGTAGACGCCATTACGCTGGTTGTTCAGGCACAGAACTGCGACAGTCTGTTTATTCAGAAGCGAATGCGACTCACAGAACAACGGGTAAGCAAATTGCTTAACTATCTTGAAAAAATACAAATAGTAAGTGCAGTACAAAATGACGGAACACGTTTTGTGCTTGTGAATGACGAAGCCGTTATGAAGGAAAAACTAGAAAAATTGTATTCAGTAACATAAAAACCACTACTGTTTTATACAAAATAATAACTTTTACTGCATAAGAATAAAACTTCCCCAAAAATAAGGTTCAGGATAGGTTTCTTTTAACTTTTTCTGTGCCTTGCTGAACGCCTGATGTACAGGCATTTTTTTGTCCAACCAATAGTAGTAAAATCTTTTCATAAGCATTTGGGTAGCATTGTCGCTTACTTTCCATAAACTCATAATCAAGTGTTTTGCCCCTGCTACCTTAAAGGCACGCTGTAACCCATATATGCCTGAAGTAGTGTGATGTGTAGCTCCCAAACCTGTTTCACAAGCACTTAATACTACTAATTCTGTTCCGTCCAGTTCTAAATTCATAGCTTCATAGGCGGTTAGAATGCCATCTTCATTATTCTCGTTACTATATTTTTGGTTATATAGAGTATTTTCTGCTCCCGAAAGCAAAAGCCCGGAGTTGAGCATACTGTTCTGCTGGGGATTGTCATGAAAAAAGCCGTGTGTGGCAATATGGAGAATGCGGGGCGTCCGAACTTTTTTAAGTTCTGTTTCATTAGCTTTTTCTTGCATATACACCAAAGTTTTCCATAATTTTTTTTCAGCTATTTGTCTGATATTCAGAATTTCTTCCTCTGTACCTGGTAATGCGGCAATCACCTCACCCCTGTTCCTTATGCTATCAGGTACATTATGTTTGAAGTCAGGATTACCTAACAACACTATCTCTTTGGAATGGCTAATTTTCTTTTCAGTAGCTAAATCCCGTGTATTGGTCATATAAAAAATATCTATTTCATCAATAACAGGAGTTTGTGAATTGATATACAGTGTATTTACATTTATCTGATGATATACCCCATCAGCCGAGAGATATACTCTCTTTACTTTATTTGCTCTTAAATACTCATGTATTATTTTCCAGTAATGCTGATAACTCAACGTGTCCATAATTTTAGATTTAATGCTTCTACGGTAATTATTGAGATACTCTTTTTCTAATTTTTTACCATCAGGAATACAGATAGCCTTCGGATACACACAATTATTTGTAATAATGTATGCCAAATAATATAGAGAGTCTCTGTTAGGAATACGTACTATTTCCATAGATGCTTCATTTTTTTTGAGCTTCTTTTGCACATCTTTCCACGTAATTTCTTGTTTTTGAACTAATTCATAAAAATCAGGAGATTGATAAGAAAGTTCTTTTTCTAAACTATCTGCCCGCCTTTCCAATACAGTGATATTGATGTTTTTTTCTTTTTGCTGTTCAGCGGTAAGTTTATGATAACTTGCAATCTGATTGCGCAGAGTATTCCATTCTTTGAAAGCATTTTGTATATTTTTGTTTTTGTTATTTTCAATGTGTCTTTTAAGTTTTTGCATGTTATTGATAAGTATCCCTTTGGTTGTAAGTTGGTGATTGTAGCCGTATTCTAAAAAAACAGGATTAAACAAGCTATCATATTTTTTTGTAGTACCTGATCGTCTAAAACAGTGTGTAGTAAAGTTATTGAGATATACAGCATGGTCATGGAGGTAATCCCTTTTTTCTTTTTCATTGAGGTTTTTGAAATTGGTTAATAGTGTTTTTACTACGCGTTGTATCATTTCCACATAAAAACTATCTGCTTTTTTGTACTGTTTAGTTAGCTCATAGAATACAGCGATATTATTGAGAATATTGTTGTAATCAGGGTGGTATTTTCCTAATATACGTTTACGAATTTCTAATACTTCCAGATACAAAGGCTCTGCTTCTTTATATTTTTTCTGATTTTTAAGACATACAGCAAGATTATTTAGAGTAGTAGCATAATTTCGGGTATATTTACCTGCATTTTTTTCTGTAATAATCAGACTTTCTTTGAAATATTTTTCTGCTTGTTCATAGCGTCCTGTAAGGTCATAAACTAAGCCCAAATTGTTAATACTTGAACCATAATGAGATGAATTTTTACCAAACTCTGCTTGATAAAAAGGAATGACTGATTTAAACAAACTCTCTGCCTTACTGTATTTTTTCATTTTTTGATATAAACTTGCTAGCTGCTCTGTATCTTCATAAAAAGATAGCAAATAAGGTTTTTTGTAAGATGCAATATTTTCTTTAAGTAGTTTCTCAGTTTTTTCATAACTGCCAATAATCCTATAAAAATAAGCTAATTTTGATTTTGTCTTATGATAGCCTGATGTATCCTTTTGCTCTTTGTACAACTGCATGGCTTGCGTATACAATCTTTCGGCTTCGGGATAATTCGTTATTCGTTCATAATAATTTGCCCTCAGTGTTAATGCACTCGGATACACATGAGTTTGCGAGTAAGGTTCTTTTTTAGAAATTTCAACTAAATTATTAGATAAACTATCCATCTGTACAGTTTCATAGATAAGTAGATTTGCTAATTTTATTTTGTCTGAAAGATGTTTGATGTGATTTTCGCCATATAGGTTTTTAGAGAAATCAACAAGTTTGCGAGCATAATAAGTCTTAGTTTTACTATACCCCATATAATTCTGTTGTTTATATTTCCACACAAAAAGCTGATATGTTGTGCTATCCTTTTTTTGTGTATCTGGACATAACGTATATGCTTTGTCAATTATAGAGAGGAGATTTTTATACTGTCCATTTTTTTCGTAGTATTCCATGCTGTCCAAGTAGGCATTCCATGTTTGAGCAAAAATGAGGTTTGAAAATACTCCACATACATAGCAGGTATATAAAGCTGTTATCTTTAAAGACTTAATCATGTACAAAAAATACGTAAATGCACACAAAATGCTTTCTGAAAAAAAGTAAAACAAGAATTAAATCAAGTAAATGAAAACATAAAAGAAGTTATTCCATATTTACAGCAACATAAAGTCATCAAAGGTTGTTAAATTATAAGGAAAAATTGTATCTTTGTTTTGTAAATCCATGTTTGAGCATTTCAAGTATTTATCGCTATCGCATCATAAAGCACCCGTCCAAATCAGAGAGCTAATCTACCTGAATGAAGATGAGTGTAGAAAGTTATATCAAATTCAGAAAGATTATCTTAATTTACAAGATTGTTTAGTGTTTTCTACCTGCAATCGCACAGAAGTCTATTATCATTCTGAAAAAGACCTTTCTCATTCTTTTATTTCATTTTTAGGACACATCAAAGGTATTGAGAATATTGAACAATACAGCATTTATTTTGACAATATATTAGACCCTTATAAGGCAGTAGAACATCTTTTTGAAGTATCCGCTGGGCTTCACTCTGCGGTACTCGGAGATATTCAAATTGCTAATCAAATTAAAGAAGCCTATAAAATTGCCGTAGAGTGTGGTAGTACAGGTCCTTTGTTACATAGGTTATTGCATACGGTTTTTCATGCTAATAAACGCATACACCAAGAAACAGCATTTAGAGAAGGAACGGCTTCAGTCAGCTATGCCGCTGCACAATTAGCAGATAGCGTTGCAGAACAAATCATAGAACCCAAAGCATTAGTTATCGGTGCAGGCGAAATGGGCAGAGAAGTTGCTATAAACCTTAAAAATACTTGTATTAAAGATATAACTTTGTGTAATCGTACTTTTGAAAAAGCACAAGAATTGGCATCAGAACACCAATTTAGTGTATTACGTTTTGAAGAACTACAAAATAAAGTAAAAGACTTTGACGTAATTATCGTTGCCGCAAGTGGAGAGAATCCGATTATTCAATCTGAACACTTTGCTAATGCACCTTTCAAACTGTATTTTGTGATTGATATTGCGGTACCACGCGGTGTGAACCCAGAGGTAGTCAACATTCCTTTACTTTCCTTGTATAACATAGATGACTTACAAGATGAAATTAAAGAAGCACAGGAAGCCCGTAAAAAAGCTATTCCTGCGGTAAGAAATATCATTCAAGAAACTGTACAAGAATTTTATGAATGGACAAAAGAGTTAGAAATTTCTCCTGTTATCCATAAAATGAAAGAGGCTTTGGAACAAATTCGTCAGGAAGAATTGAAAAAGTTTGTAAAAAATGCTACACAGGCAGAAATAGAACGTATGGAAGCGCTTACGAAATCCCTTGTACAAAAAATTATCAAGCTACCTGTTTTGCAATTGAAAGCATCTTGCCAACGAGGACAAGCAGAAACTCTTATAGATGTGTTGAATGATTTATTTGACTTAGAAAAAAACAAGGTTAAGTTAAATTAAAATTATACGCGTACTTTTGGCAAACAAACTGCAATACCTAAGTAAACGTAATAAAATTACTATTTTTTTACCTAAATTTTATTTGTAGTTTTGTTGTAAGAGTTATGTGTACGTTGGCATTTGAATACCAAAAGGAATATCTTAACATTGGATTTAACCGAGATGAAGTAACGGATAGAAACACTGCCTATTCTCCGCAGTATATTGAAAAAAACGATATAAAAATACTCGCTCCCATAGACCCCGTAGGTTCAGGTACTTGGATTGGGATAAATCATTACGGCAGAGTTACTTGCTTGATGAATCACACACACTATAAACAGCAGTATAATCTCAATTATTTGCACAGCAGAGGACGGTTAGTATTAGATATTTTAAGTTTAGTACATGAACAGCCATTTTTTTATGTTCAATCCCATGCGAGTTATTTTGCGCCTTTTCATTTATTTGTATTTGATAATGAAATGGCTTTCAGGGTAACATGGAACGGCTTTGAACTGCACTTTTATTCTATTTTTTATGGTAGTTATAGTTTCTCGTCTGCTACTTTGTATAATAACCAAACATCTATTGAAAGAGACACTCAATGGAAAACCATAAAACAAAAATCGTATCAAGAGTATGAAAACTTTTTGAATACTTGTAGAATACAAAAAAAATCAAATCCTCTCGGCAAAGAAGTAACTACGGTTAGTTTTATATGGCTGACAAGAACTTTAAGAAAAGGGATTATGGAATATCAGCCACTTTATCCTGAAATAGGCAACAAAACAAGTTCACAAATTATTCTTACTGAATAAACTGTAGTTTTATCTATTTTTCTGTAATAACAAACTCTACTCTACGGTTTTTTTGTCTACCTTCGGGGGTGTTATTATCAGCAATAGGTTTAGAACTACCAAAACCTTTATATTTTACTTGATTAGGCTTTATACCTCGTTTTATAATCGCTTCTGCAATACTTTTTGCTCGTTCTTCTGAAAGTTGTTGTAAATAACTTTCTGCTGTACCTGCTACGCCGTTGTCCGTATGTCCATGTATTTCTATTTTAATTTGGGGATTATCTTTAAGGAACTGCGTTACACGGTCAATTTCAGGGTAAGAGCTGGGGAGCATTTTAGCAGAATTAGGACTGAAAAAGATATTGTTAAGAGAAATCGTTTGTCCTATCTCAATAGGTACAAGGTAAAGGTTTTTTTCTACTTCCTTAAACTCTGTCAAATCTACAAGAGAGAGGTTTTCATCTACGGCGATGTATCCTTTGGCTTCTGCCCTAAAACCATATAATTTGCCTGCACGTAAAGAAATTTTGTAACTTCCATTATTAGGATTACTTCTGGCTATACCTGATTCTTTGGTAGTATCTTTGTCATCTGTTCCCAAAGTTTCATAAAAAATTTGTGCTTCTACGGGTTCTTTGGTTTTAGCATTAAGCGTTTTGCCAAATACTAAACAGGTAGGCTTCGGTTTGACGGCTTCATTAAGTTTAATACGGTAGATATCTTTTCCTTTAAAAGAACCATCTTGTGAAATTACGTAGTACGCATAATCCCCTGATGCGGTGAGAGAGTATTCCGAGTCATCTTTGGGAGTATTGATAACCGGACCAAGATTAAGCGGTTCAGACCAGTTTGTCCAAGTATCATCAAGTCTGCGGGTCATGTAAATATCTGTACCACCATAGCCGTGTCTGCCATCAGAACAAAAATATAAGGTTATATTATCAGGTGCCATAAAAGGAGTACTCTCTTTACCTGCGGTATTGACCGTTTTGCCAATGTTAATAGGTTCTGTCCAATTGCCATTGTTTTGTAATAAACTTACAAAAATATCCGTTTGTCCATAAGAATTTTCTCGTTCAAATGCCATAAAAATAGCTTTACCGTTGGGGGCTACCCCATAATCTAATGAGCTAAATCCTGTGGCATAGCAATTAGGAATATTTACTTTTTCAGGTGCAGACCAGCCATTTTTTTTACGGTAACAAAAAGCAGGTGCAGTGATATTTTTTCTTTTTACTATATCATAATAGTTTGTACCTACAAGAATGGTATTATTATCAGGTAAAGCGCCGCAAGGCCAAACGGATTCGTATTTATTTACTGTACTTCCCATGTTTTTGAGTGGTCCCCATTTACCATCAGGTTGCATTTCAGACATCCAAATATCGCTGTTGTCCTGCTCGCCATCTATATTTTGTGGATGATTGTGTCTATTAACAAAAAGTATTTTACCATCAGCAGATACAATAGGGTCATCTTCGCCGTAGGGAGAGTTGATATTTTCATCAAGTTTTTCAGGTTGAGAAGGAAATTTGATATTTTCTACCAAATCTATTTGAGGTTTGTAAGTGTAACTGCCACTTTCAGTAATTCCAATAGCATCAATTTGTTGTATATTGTAAAGTTTATTATTACCTATAACTGAAACTTTTACAGCGCTTACAAGGGGAACATCTATAGGTACAGGATACTGCAAGACCTCTGCAGATTTATTAGGTGTAGGACTAGGATTTTTTTCTAAAATAGTATAAGATTTCATTTTGTCATCAAAAACTTCAATTTTAATAATACCACCTGCATTGTAATTCTGACAAATAATAACTTGTTTAGCTTTAATACTTTTAGAGAATTTTACCCATACGTATTCCTCTGCATTTCGTGTATAAGGATACCAAGCCGTAGCCACTAGTGAGCCCCCGGGAAGCATGCTGTTAGGTTTTCCAAGAACTTCTCTTGCACTGTATCTTTTATTCTCAAAATGCTGACTGGAATATCCTAATACTTCATTTGCCCATAAAATATCCTTATCTACTTGTGTGTATGCATACGTAAAACAACAAATTAAAAATACATAAACACAATTTTTAATTTTATCCATAACTACAAAATTACATAAAATATAACATGTTTGTAAGGCATGGTTTTTAGCATTGAGGTATGTATAGCGAATAAACAAGATCAAAATTAGTATTTTGATGTCGCTGATTATACATTGCTTATCGCATTTGTCTAAAATATATATTATTGAAAAACATCAATATATAAAAAATATGTTAAAAAAACGCTGTATAAATTGTCAATAATTTGCAATTTTATTACATTTGCAAGCGTTATAGAAAACTAGGTATTAGGTAATTTTAATTCTATGAAAACAGCTAAACAACAAAGACACTTCAAAATAATAGAGCTAATCAATAAATATGATATTGCTAGTCAAGAAGAACTCACGCGGTTACTCCATGAAGAAGAAATAGAAGTTACGCAGGCCACTTTATCCCGTGATTTGTCTGAACTTGGAATTGCACGCATTCGTGAAGGTAATCATTACAAGTACGCACAGCTTCAAAAAGAAGAATTAACTGTTATACAACAGTTAGTAGGTCTTGAAGTACGTAGTATTGAACATAACAATGTAATGATAGTGATTAAAACCCTCATTGGCAGAGCACAAGGGGTTGCTTTTTTTATAGACAGCCGTCATATTGAAGGCGTACTCGGCACAATGGCAGGCGATGACACTATTTTTGTTATTCCAAGACATACAGAAGATATTGAGCATATTTGCCAAGAAATCAAAGATGCTATTTTTAATCCTGATGTATATCAGCATAACCATTTGCACCATAATCATGAGCACTAAAATAAGATGCGATTTGGATTGATTGGCTACTCTTTATCCCATAGTTTCTCTCAAAAATACTTTACAGATAAGTTCTTGAAACTCAATTTACCCTATACTTATTCTTTATTTTCATTAGAAAAGATAAGTTTGTTTCCCTCGTTTTTACAGCAAAATCCTGATATAAAAGGACTTAATGTAACGTTGCCCTATAAACGAAGTATCATTGAATATCTTGATGAACTAACTGCCGAAGTTAAGCAAATTGGTGCGGTTAATACGATAAAAAAACTTTCTAATGGTAAGTTAAAAGGCTATAATACAGATGTGATAGGCTTTACAAAAGCCATAGAACAGGTAACTCAAAATAAAACTTTTGAACGAGCTATTCTTATTGGAAATGGTGGTGCTTCTAAAGCTGTGTATTATGCTTTACAACACGTATACAGATGCGAAGATATTATTGTAGCATGCAGAAGTCCGCAGTTATCACACGAGCTTTTTATTGAGGAATTGTCCGAAGATATGATAAGTTCGGCGGATATAATTGTGCAGTGTACCCCTGTGGGCATGTACCCCAATACAGAACAGATGCTAATGATACCTTACTATGCTTTACATCAAGGTCAGATAGCAATGGATTTAGTGTATAATCCTGAGGAAACCTATTTTATACGTTATGCAAAACAACAAGGGTGTACAGTAGCTTCTGGATTAACTATGCTGTACACCCAAGCAGATGCGTCCTTTGAAATTTGGACAGAACAAGAGCAATAATTGAATTACATCAATTCAGATAGCTTAAATTTCTTACCTGCAATATCAGACTCTACGTTGAGTAATACTTTACCCGGTCTGCCTTGCTCTGCAATACAAAGTTTCAGACCTTGTTTAATGCAAAATTCACGGGCAGAACCATTGTTAATAGAGGTTGTACCTGTACCTGTATGTAAAGTAACCGTTTTACCTGTATCATTCTTTACGCTGAAACAAATTTCTCCCTGAACATGTTTGCTAATTATGGCTGTATTTTTTGAAGTGACAGGCGCAAATGCACTACTGATGGCAAAAACGGTGGCTATACCAACACCAAGAACTAACTTTTTCATAATACGGCAAAGAAATGCAGATTAAGAGCACCTAAAAAGACTTGTTTTTTGAAAACTGCATTTTATTTTACAAATAGACTATTTATGCAAATAAATAAAAAAAGAGTGCTTTTTTGGTACACTCTTTTTGTGGTAATGGAGGGAATCGAACCCCCGACACAAGGATTTTCAGTCCTTTGCTCTACCAACTGAGCTACATTACCTTGTTTTTAAATGGGACTGCAAAGATACGAAGTAAAACTATATGTTGTCAAGTTTTTGGAGATATAATTTTGTATTTTATGCATTTTATGCTTGATTTTCAATGATTTTTGTGTTTATATTTATGTTTTCTAAAAAAATGATATGAAGGTATTTATGAGAGGAATTACATTTTTATTGAGTTAAAATATGTTTATATTTTCTTAATTTTGCGACAAGGTGAAAAGAAAACATATCATCATTGTGGTTATAGCTGGGGTCCTGATATTAGCAAATTTTGCAAGATATTTAGCTCCCCAAAATAACAATCATAAAAAACGCTTCGATACAACTGAATATAAAATCAAAAAGAAAAGAAAAAAACAACAGGAAAGCGTCGTCAAAGATAGCATAAAAACAAAGAAAAATGAAGACCTACCTTACGAACCTACAAATACCAAAGAGAATATCCGCTTGATGTCTTGGAATATACAGAACTTTGGTAAGTCTAAATCTCCTGATGATATTAAGTACATAGCTAAAACTATGAAAGACATGGATATTGTAGCTATACAAGAGGTTTCTAGTACTTTTGTAGGTCCGCAGACAGTAGCTAAGCTAGCTGATGAACTTAATAGAACAGGTAACAAATGGTCTTACATAGTCAGCGACCCTACTGTGGGTACGGGTAAAGAAAGATATGCGTATTTATGGAAGCCTAATCGTGTAAAACTGATAGGAGAAGCATTTTTGGAAAAAAGTTTAGCCAATGAAATAGACCGTGAACCTTATCTTGCCCGTTTTGAATGCAAGGGAGAGAAAGTATTATTGGTTAATTTTCATGCTATTCCCAAGGCAAAAAATCCCGCTCGAGAAGTTCAGTTGTTACCACATATACAAAATAAATACACAAATGAAAAAATTATCATGATGGGGGATTTTAATTTATCTCAAAAAGACCCTGCCTTTGACGGAATTAAACAAAAAGGGCTTAAACCTGCTTTAATCAATGTAAAAACGAGTCTTAAAATGCACGATAATCCTGCCGCACCAGGTCAATACTTTTCGGAAGAATATGATAATTTTTATTTTAACCCTGGACACATAGAAGTCAAAGTAAGTCAACGGATAGATATCGCAAGAGATTTTCGTTCCTTAGAAGATGCTCGCAAAATCTCTGACCATGTTCCTATTGTATTAGAGTTTATACCGAGAACTCAACGCAGGGAAGATTTTCAGAGATAAAAAATTTATGACTTACTCTTCCAGAATGCCATTCTTGGTATAAAAAACAAACCAATAACCGCAGGAATAAGCAAATTTACAGCATAAATAACCAAAGCACTATGAAATGCTGTAAAGGCAGACAGTCCATAACTTTTGTACAGGTATATCAGTACACTTTCACGTATGCCTAATTCGCTCAACCCTGCACTGGGAACAACAGATTTTACAAAAAGCATGGTATTTACGGCAACTGTACCTCTCTCAATGTTATACAGACTGTCCGTATAATATCCCCATATAATATACTGTAAAACAAAAATAGTATATCGTAAACCTGCATATCCTAATGTAATACTCACATCTTTCGTAGAGAGATATAAAGGAACTGTAAAATACTTTTTTAACAGTCTTCTGCTTATGATAAAAGAGATTATTTTGTTTCTGAAAACCACTAAACTTATATGAAAGACAAGCAAAAGCATACATGCAAACAAAATTATATTGGTGTGTTCTTGTAAAAAATGAGTGGTGTATACAAACAAAAAAACAACCCCGAACAGTACTGTAACCCAAAGCTGTGCAAATCTGTCGATAAAAGAAAGTACAAGGAGGTTGGCTTTGTGTTCATTTTCTGCATAAAAAAGCCTTGCGCCGTATTCTCCTATGCGATTTGGGGTAAAAAG
>CALIZB010000136.1 GCA_938028625.1 uncultured Bacteroidia bacterium
ACGAGAAAAAATTAAAGATGCCGAATTTACAGATATAGCTTATGAGGAGATGTTTGGTAAGTTAGACAAAAAAATAGCCCGATTAGAAAAAAAAATGAAAAAAAACGAAAAGGCATTAGAAGAAAAAGATAAAGCATTAGAAGAAAAAGATAAAGCATTAGAAGAAAAAGATAAAGCATTAGAAGAAAAAGATAAAGCATTAGAACAAGAAAAACAACGTGCAGAACAAGAAAAACAACGTGCAGAAAAGTTAGAACAAGAGAAAATTGAAATGATAAAAGAAATGCTTGCAGAAGGTATATCTGTTGAAAAAATAATGAAACTGACCAAAACAGACAAAAATTTTCTTAAAAAGCATGGTTTGATATAAAACATTATCATTTTTAGCATTGGTTTTTGCCAGATTCACCAATAAGGACACACATGTATGAACATACCGCCTGTTTTTGAAAAAGCAAGTTTTTATCTGCAATCAAAATTTGTACAGAAATGAGCTTTTTTACTATTTTTGCACGCATATGGCGATGTAGTTCAACTGGATAGAACGGGGGTTTCCTAAACCTTAAATCCGAGTTCGAGTCTCGGCATTGCTACTATGATACAAGAAATTGAACAACTCATTCAAGAAATTCAGCAACTCAATATCAACAGTACGGAGGAAGCAGAAAGTATTCGTGTTAAATATCTATCCCGAAAAGGTATATTAGCACAGCTTTTTTCAAAAATAGGCACTGTACCCGCATCAGAGAGGGCAAAAACAGGAGCAAAACTTAATGCGATAAAACAGCTTTTGCAGGATAAAATAGATACTTTACAGCATAGTTTGTCTGAAACCACTGCACAATTTGACTTTGATTTTACCTTAACTTCAAAACCTTTTCACTACGGCAAATTACACCCGCTTACATTGGTAGAAAAAGAAGTTATTCAGATATTTGAACACATGGGCTACATAGTAGCCGAAGGTCCTGAAATAGAAACAGACTGGTACAATTTTTCTGCACTTAACTTTGAACCTCACCACCCTGCAAGAGATATGCAAGACACTTTTTTTATTTCTCTTAATCCTGATGTACTGCTTCGTACGCATACTTCCTCTGTACAGGTACGCGTGATGGAAAAAGAACGACCTCCTATTCGTATTGTGGCACTGGGAAGGGTATACCGTAATGAAACTATTACTGCCCGTGCCAACTGTCTTTTTCATCAGTTAGAAGTTTTGTACGTGGATAAAAATGTTTCAATGGCAGATTTAAAGAGAGATTTATTGCATTTTGCGCAGGAAATGTTTGGAAAACACACCAAAATACGGTTAAGAGCTTCTTATTTTCCTTTTACCGAAGTAAGTGCAGAAGTAGATATTTCTTGTACTATCTGCGGGGGCAAAGGCTGTAACGTATGCAAGCATACGGGTTGGGTAGAAATATTGGGTTGTGGTATGGTAGACCCTAACGTACTTAACAATGTAGGTATAAATAGCGAAGAATATTCAGGTTTTGCCGCAGGATTAGGAATAGAACGTATTGCTATGCTTAAATATCAAATAAATGATTTACGTTTGTTTTTTGAAAATGATATTCGTTTTTTACAGCAATTTTAAGATTAGTTTTTGTTATTTTACTGCACATAGTATAACTTTGCATACATGAACTACCAACTCAAAAAACTTGATGATTTAGAATATATTGATGAAGGTGAGGGACCAGTCCTACTTCTTTTGCACGGTTTATTTGGTGCATTAAGCAATTGGGCTGATGTAGTAGAAGAATTCAGAAAAGACTACCGTGTTATTATTCCCATGATGCCTATTTATCAAGTAAATTTAGATGATTTAAGTGTAGAAACCCTTGCAGATTATATTGCTGTATTTGTAGACAAAATGCAATTAGATGACTTATCCGTAATGGGTAATTCATTGGGAGGACATGTGGGACTGGTATACACATTAGAACACCCTAAAAAAGTAAAAACCCTTATTCTTACGGGCAGTTCAGGGCTTTTTGAGTCTGGAATGGGGGGAAGTTTCCCGAAAAGAGGTTCTATAGAATATATCAGAGAACGTGTAGAATATACTTTTTATGACCCAAAAACCGCCACAGAAGAATTAGTAGACGAAGTATTTGAAATTGTAAATAATCCTAAAAAAGCTATACGAATACTTAAAATTGCTCGTGCCGCACAAAGGCATAATCTCAAAGTAGAAATCCGTACTATTCAGTGTCCTACACTTTTAGTATGGGGGCTGAATGACAATATCACCCCTCCAGAAGTAGCCCACGAGTTTCACAGGCTTATTCCTAACAGCGAACTGCATTTTATTGACCACTGCGGGCATGCGCCCATGATGGAGCGATCCAAAGAGTTTAATGTGTACCTTAAACGCTTTCTATCTAAACATGTCAGAAAAACAGCATAGGACTATCCTGTTTTTAACCACATTTCATTCTTTTTTGTAACTCTTTTCTCTCAAACATTGTTTACTTTTTATTATGGCATTAGAACCCCCTCCGTATGATAAATTTTATAAATGCACAAAAATTATTATAGAAGCGTGGAAAGGACGTGAAGGCTATGAGTTAGATGCAGACCGCGCTATGGGCATGATAGATGACCTAATACAGGAAGGCAAAATTTTATGGGACGAGGAAAAAATAACCGAAGATTTAGCAGATTTTCTTGCATTAGATAAAAAGACTTTTCTTGAAAGTCTTGAAACCGAGGTCCCTGATAACGAAAAAATAAGTCTTTTTCCTAAAAGAACCCGTATGTTTTGGTTCTTATTTGTAGGTTTGTTTATAGCTATGTGCATTACATTTGGCTTACAAAAATGTAGTGATACTTATATTTCAGATATAATTCTGCTCAATTTGCGATAAAAGCATAAGTGTTTCTTTTACAGGTTTTACGTCATGCACACGCAAAATATTTGCACCTTTGAGTAAAAGTACTGTATGCAGTGCAGTTGTGCCGTTAAGTGCCTCTTGCGGAGTTATGTTCAAAGTTTTGTAAATCATAGATTTTCTGCTAATTCCTACAAGTAGCGGCGCGTTTAATTGAGAAAATACCTCAAAACGTTTTATCAGCTCAAAATTTTGTGCTATGGTTTTGGCAAATCCAAAGCCCGCATCAATAATGTATTTGTTAAAATTATGTTTATGACACTGTTGTATAAAATTTTCTGCACACTGATATACTTCCTGAACAACATTGCTGTATTCGGTAAACTGTGCCATAGTTGCAGGTGTGCCGCGCGAATGTGTCCATACGTATAGCGGTTTTTCGGAAAAAATAAACGGTAACATATTCACATCTATATTTCCTCCACTAATATCATTTATCCATACTTCCCGTAGAGAAAGGCACTTCTGGGCTACTTCTGCATAAAAAGTATCCACAGAAATAGTGATAGGTAAATTTTTTATCTCCCGTAGAATAGGTTCTAATCTTTCATATTCTTGTTTCGCACTTAATAAAGTTGCACCTGGACGAGTGGATTGTCCCCCAATATCTATGATATCCGCACCTTCCTGAATGTGTTTTTCTATTTGCTTCAAAGCATCTTCTACATACATAAACCGACTGCCTGGATAAAAAGAATCAGGGGTAACATTAACAATGCCCATTATTTTTACATTTTCAAGAGTTTTACACTGTATTTTTGTATCTAAATTCATACGTAATGCACAAAATACATAAACCTTTTTCACAGTTCCAAAAACGAGTATTTGATTTTGTGTTTGGTTTAATTTTTATCTTATTTTCTTTACCTATTCAATCGTGTATTGCTTTACTTATCTTTATGACTACATTTGATAATCCTTTTTTTGTCCAAGAAAGAGCAGGTAAAAATAACATGCCTTTTAAATGTATCAAATTTAGGACTATGAGAGGAAAAATGAAAGATGCAGGTGAAAATGAACAGTATAGAATTACAAGAATAGGTAAATTTCTACGTCTGACAGGTTTAGATGAACTGCCACAACTATGGAATGTACTCTATGGTAATATGAGTTTAATCGGACCTAGACCTACACTACTGTACCAAACTAAAAAATATAATCAATTTGAAAAACAACGACTTACAATAAAACAAGGTATCACAGGATTAGCTCAAATTAAAGGTAGAAACGCACTATCATGGGAAGAACGCATAAAATATGACGTTGAATATATTGAAAAATGGTCCTTATGGTTAGATTTTTATATTTTGATTAAAACTCCTCTTGTGCTTTTAGAATGGAAAAATGCTTATGGAAAAGAAGGTAAAAACGATAATTTTGACCATAGATAGATGATGCTTTTTATACACCTATCCATTCTTGTACTTGTCTGCGTGTATGGTGGTCTGTGTACAATAGCTGTTCAATATCAGGGTTTGAAACATGAGGTATAGCGTGCATAGCGCGGGTATTATATTCTGCAATATCTAAAAATGCTATTTTTTCCTGTAAAAAGGCTTGTACCGTGATTTCATTAGCGGCATTAAGTACACAGGGCATAGTTCCACCTGCTTTCATAGCTTCAATAGCTAAAGCAAGACAAGTAAATGTATCTGTATCAGGATTTTCAAAAGTAAGATTAGGATAATTCACAAAACTAAATCTTGGAAATTCATTATACCATCTATCAGGATAAGATAAAGCGTACTGAATAGGCAGTTTCATATCGGGTAATCCCATTTGTGCTTTTATACTGCCATCTTTAAATTGTACCAAAGAGTGAATAATAGACTGTGGATGTACAATTACTTCAATCTGTTGAGGAGCAAGGTTAAACAGCCATTTAGCTTCAATCACTTCTAGACCTTTGTTCATTAGAGTAGCAGAGTCTATGGTAATTTTTGCACCCATAGACCAATTAGGGTGTTTTAAGGCTTGCCGTGGAGTGATATTTTGTAAATCTTGTCTTTTTTTACCTCTAAAAGGCCCTCCTGATGCCGTAAGATAAATTTTCTCAATACTATCCAAGTTTTCACCTGTTAAGCATTGAAAAATAGCAGAATGTTCAGAGTCTACGGGTAAGAGTTGAACATTATATTCTTTACAAAGTTTCGTAATAAGTTCTCCTGCTACTACAAGAGTTTCTTTATTTGCAAGAGCAATATTTTTTTTATGCTTTATAGCATTGATGGTAGGCTCTAATCCTGCAAAGCCAACTAATGCAGTTAATACTATGTCTATCCTATCTAATGAAACAATTTCTATCAGATTTTTTTTACCTGAAAGCACATGAATGGGAAAGCCTTTTAGTGCTTCTTTTACTTTGGAATAATGTTCATCGTGAATAACAACAAACTCGGGTAAAAATGCTTTTGCCTGCTCAATAAGAAGTTCGTAATTATTACCTGCGGCAAGCACTACGGCTTTGAGTTTATCAGGATGTTGTTGGATAACTTGAAGGGCTTGCGTTCCAATAGAACCCGTAGACCCTAAAATAGCTACATGTTTCAAGGTATAATCCGTTTTATAGTGAGTAAAACAAAGTTAATTAGATATAGTTTCAGAGTTTTTACTTTAATACATCTACTCCACCAAAACCCTCTTCGGTTACATCACCAACACCTGTATCCCATACAAATTCATGAATTTTTGGGTGTGCATACAATACAAAAGGCATAAGATAAGTTTTTACTTTGCCATACTTGACAGTATCATATTCTCTTACAATATCTTTTCTTTGATTTTTCATGCGTTCTATATATTCTCTGTCGGGAATAAACTGAAACTCCGTCATGTGATTGTAGGGTAAAGAGTCTCCATAAAATTGTATCATTTTGCGAATAGTAGTTTCAAATAACTTATCAGAAAAGGCTTCACTTTCAGGGGTATAAATGGTCTGTTCGTCTTTTTGAAGTACCAAAGGTGAGAGTGCAAGATATTTAATAGCTTTATGAAAATTTGGGGGTGGAATTACTTCTGTCTGAATAGGATTGATTAAAATATCTCCAACTTTAATAGCAGACATTCTAAAAAGCTCATCTAATAATTTATCTACAAAACCCTCTACAGGTGAGCTGATTACCCAAGACAGTTTTTTAGATTGAAAATTAAGAGCATTATTCTCTACTTTACTAAACCCTTTGATACCTGAAAATGTAAAAAATGTAAATTCCTTTGCATTTTTAGCGTAAGGTTGAATAATAGGTTCAAATATACTATACTTGCTTTCTATAATACTGATTATCAGGTTATAGAGTTCATTAAGATGATTAAACGGGACTAACCCATACTTGCTTTGTTTGTTTAATATAATCTTTACCTTCATGACTGTTATTTCGTGTTGTTGTTAATTTTGGTAAAATGCAATACTAAATAAAAATAATTTGAGAATGAAAAAATAATTACAACTTTATTACAAACCTGAACGGAAGTGCATAACGTCCCCATCATTGACTATATAATCTTTTCCTTCCACACGAAGTTTTCCTGCATCTTTTACGGCTTGTTCGCCTTTGTAATGTATAAAATCTTCATAAGAAATGACCTCTGCACGGATAAAGGCTTTTTCAAAATCACTATGAATAACTCCTGCGGCTTGTGGTGCTTTTGTACCTTTTGGAATAGTCCATGCACGAACTTCTTTTACTCCCGCTGTAAAGTAAGTAATAAGATTAAGCAATTTATATGCACTACGAATAACTCGGTTTAGCCCTGGTTCTTCCCAACCTAAAGCCTCTAAAAATTCTTTTCTCTCCTCTTCACTTTCCATAGATGCAATTTCTGCTTCTAATGCGGCACAAACAAAAATTACTTCTGCATTTTCTAATTTAGCAACCTCTTCTATTTTTTTTGTATGTTCATTTCCTGTAAATACTTCATTTTCACTTACATTACAAACATACATCACAGGTTTATCTGTAAGCAAATTCAAATCAGACACTAATTGCCGTTGTTCAGGGGTAATCATAAGACTTCTTGCAGAATTACCTGATTCTAAATGTTTTTTGAACGCTAATAACACTTCTTCCGTTTGTTGAGCAACTTTATCGCCTGTTTTGGCGGCACGCGATACTTTTTCTAACTTTTTATCTACAATTTCTAAATCTTTTAATTGTAACTCTATATCAATGATTTCTTTATCTGCAAGAGCATCTACTTTGCCATTCACGTGTACGATATTAGGGTCTTCAAAACAACGAATTACATGAATAATAGCATCTACTTCGCGGATATGAGATAAAAATTTATTACCTAAACCTTGATTATCACTTGCTCCCTTGACTAAACCTGCAATATCTACAATTTGTATTACCGTAGGTAGAATGTTTTGAGGCTTTACAATTTCTGCCAAAGCCTCTAATCTTTTATCAGGAACGATAACTGTACCAAAATTAGGGTCTATGGTGCAAAAAGGATAATTTGCCGCTTCAGCTTTACCCGTAGAAATAGCATTAAACAAGGTTGATTTACCTACATTCGGTAGTCCCACGATACCACATTTTAAACTCATATCGGGGAGCAAAATTGAGTATTTACGACTATTTATGCAAATAAAAAATACAAATTAACGAACAAAAAGTTTGTAATTCTTGGTTTTTCCCTCACAAGTGATACTTAAAAGATACAAAGATGAAGTTAATTTTAACTGCTCTTTATTTAGAGTAATGGTATTTGTACCTGTATTGAATACTTCATTTTTAGCAATAGTAGCTATCTTTTGACCTATAAGAGAATAAATTTCAATAGTTACAGGTTCTGTTTTAGATAAAGTAAAAGTTACTGTGGCATTATCTGTAATAGGATTAGGATAAATGACTACCTCTCCGAGGATAGGAAGAGTTTGCTCTTTGGGATTATCTACAGGGTTGTTGTGGCTCAATACCGCAGAAACACCGAAAAACAAACACAATAACGATGTAGTAAGAATTTTTTTCATATACATTGATAAACTATTTTTTGTACTTGATACGCAAATATACAAAATATGTTTGTAAATAAAAAAAATTTTTACACTTTTTTAATGAAAGTCCTTTTTGTAGATAGGTAAAAAAACTATTTTTGTCTTATGAAACTTGTATTGTTTCTCAAAGGGCAGTTATGTGAAGTAGTTTTAAGTAGCACTTCTGTGGCACGAGGTGGAGAAGGCGAGATATATTCTATTCTTGAGCCTACGAATTTACAAAACTATTGTGCCAAAATTTACTACCCTAACAAAATTACGAATGAAAAAATACAAAAACTTTTGTATTTAGAACAGCACCCTCCTATAAAAGATAGCAAAGGACACCAATCTGTGATATGGATTGAAGGTATTTTGTATAAACCAAGTACAAACGGAAATTTTGATTTTGTCGGCTTTATTATGCCTTATATGCAAGGATATTCCGTAGAGTACCTTTGTGCTACTAATTTTCCGATACAAAGGATACCCTCTACTGAACAAAATGAATACACTAAATTTGATAGAAACCATTCTGATAACTTTAAAACAAGATCTACCGTTTGCTATAACATAGCCGTAGCATTAGCACAAATGCATGAAACAAGTTGTTATGTTCATGCGGATATTAAACCTGAAAACTTTATTTTTAACAGCAAAGGCAAAGTTTCATTACTTGACTTTGATAGTGTTCAGATAACCGAAAATGGAAACAAATTATACTCTGCACTTGCCCATACTGCTGAATACTTGCCTTCTTTTTTACAAGGTAAAAACACTAAAAATCTTACACTAAGCCCATTTACAGATGTTTTTAGTATGGTAGTTATATTTTACCGTATTCTTGTGGGCATACACCCTTTTGCGGCAAGTAATTTTAAGCCACCTTATGAACAAATTACCGATATACCCTCTGCTATACGCGAAAAACTCTTTTGGAAAGGACAAAAAGCAGGATATTTTAATGCTATACCCCAATTACACCAAGTATTTAATACACTTCCAAAAACTTTGCAGGATATTTTTATAGAAGTATTAGAAAAAGAAAATTCTTATGTAAAAGCCACAGATTGGGTAGATACGTTACACACAGTACTACAAAGTTCTTTAAGCACAAACCAAGTACAAACCCATTCTGTTACACCAAAAACAGAAGTACGGTTAATTCCTTACCGAAAAGGATATAAATTCGGTTTTTGCACCCCTGACAAAATTATAGTTATACCCTGCGTATATTATCACGTAGGTGATTTTCACGAAGGTTTGGCTATGGTAGGGCGTTACAGTAAGTATGGGTTAAAGTATGGGTATATAGACCAAACAGGCAAAGAGGTTATACCCTGCGTATATGATTACGCAGATGATTTTCACGAAGGTTTGGCTAGGGTAAAGCGTGACGGTAAGTGTGGGTATATAGACCAAACAGGCAAAGAGGTTACACCCTGCGTATATGATGACGCATATAGTTTTCACGAAGGTTTGGCTGGGGTAAAGCGTGACGGTAAGTATGGGTATATAGACAAAACAGGCAAAGAGGTTATACCCTGCGTATATGATGACGCAGATGATTTTCACGAAGGTTTGGCTTGGGTAGAGGACGGTAAGTATGGGTATATAGACAAAACAGGCAAAGAGGTTATACCCTGCGTATATAATCGCGCAGGTGATTTTCACGAAGGTTTGGC
>CALIZB010000137.1 GCA_938028625.1 uncultured Bacteroidia bacterium
TATTTTCAGGGATTTTTTCAGAAACAATGCTGTTGCTTTACAAGTAAATACTTCAAAAGCATTACGGGAGAGTAATTTTATAGAGTTAGAAAAATTATTCAAAAGTTTGTTTTCGGGGATAAGCTACACATACAGTCAGCAGGTAAAAGATTATGAAGGCTTTTACGGTTCGGTGGTCTATGCGTTTTTTAAGGGATTAGGGCTAAATTGTATCATAGAAGACCATACAAATATCGGCAGGATAGACTTAACCCTGAATATGCGTGAAAAAATTTATCTGTTTGAGTTCAAAATGGCACATCATAATGAAAGTGCTTTACAGCAGATAAAAACTCAAAAATACTACGAAAAATACATGCAGGAAGGCAAACCCATATACCTCGTAGGAATGATATTTGACCTGAACCACAAAAATCTTGCGGTTTTTGAGTGGGAAAAAATACAATAAAAGTTTTTACCTGTACTTTATTTGTCATTATCTATACTTCATTTTCAGTAGTTTTATTACTTTTGTAAGTATGAAACACTGTATCTTTATTCTGATAGCTTTGTGGACCGTAGGATTTGCACAAAATCAAAAATTAATGCGTACTAATGAATCCAAATTCAAGCAGATAGATGATTTACTTCCTACTCCTAATGAATACAGAACGGCATCAGGCGCACCTGGACACAAATATTGGCAACAACGGGCAGACTATCATATAAAAGTACAGTTAGATGATACCAGACAAACACTTTCAGGTTCAGAATGGATAACGTATCATAACAACTCTCCTGATGTATTAGACTATATCTGGGTACAATTAGACCAAAATATTTTTAGCAAAAACTCTATTGCTAATCAAATGAAAAGTACGGGAGGCTTCAAAGAACTTTCTTTTAATGATTATAACAATCTCATTAACCCCCAAGACCCTGATTTAGGCTATAAAATTACTTCTGTAAAAATAGATAAAACAGCTACCAAAGACGGAAAACCATCAAACAATGCCAAAACTGCAAAATACATCATCTATGATACCATGATGCGCATAGATTTACCTGAACCCCTTAAACCGGGTGAAAATATAAAAATTCAAATAGAATGGAACAATAAAATCAATGAAGTACGCAAACATGGCGGGCGTGGTGGCATGGAATATTTTGAAAAAGATGGTAATTATATTTATCAAATGGCACAATTTTATCCGCGCGTATGTGTATATGATGATGTAAATGGTTGGTTACACAAAGGTTATCTTGGCAGAGGTGAATTTAGCCTTGAATTTGGTGATTTTACTTTGGAAATTACTGTTCCTGCTGACCATATCGTAGGTGCAACAGGTGTACTGCAAAATGCAAAAGAAGTACTTACTCCTGTTCAATTAGAACGCTATATTAAATCTCAAACTGTAAACGAACCCATGTTTATCGTTACCCCTGATGAAGCAAAACAAAATGAAAAATCCCGTGCTACAACTACTAAAACATGGATATTCAAAGCAGAAAATGTACGTGATGTAGCTTTTGCAAGCTCACGTAAATTTGTATGGGACGGTGCTATGGCAAGTTTTAATAACCGAAAAACGCATTGTATGTCTCTCTATCCAAAAGAAGCTATGCCTTTATGGGACAAGTATTCTACACACGTAATTATGCACACTATTAAAGTATATTCCCGCTATTCTTGCGAATATGTATACCCTGTATGTTATTCGGTTAATGGGGCTATTGGGGGCATGGAGTATCCTATGATGAGCTTTAATGGTGGCAGACCTGAACCTGATGGTACTTATAGCGAATGGACAAAATACGGATTGATTACCGTAATTATTCATGAAGTAGGGCATAATTTCTTCCCTATGATGATTAGCTCCGATGAACGCAACTGGACCTGGATGGACGAAGGCTTAAATACATTCTTACAATTTTTAGCAGAACAGGAATGGGAGAAAGGCTATCCTTCCCGAAGAGGACATGCGGATATGATTGCAGAATATATGAAATCCGAAGAGCAAGTTCCCATTATGACTAACTCTGAGTCTGTGGTACAGTTTGGAAATAATGCTTATGGAAAACCTGCTACAGCACTCAATATCTTGCGAGAAACTATTATGGGCAGAGAACTTTTTGACTTTGCTTTCAAAACCTACTGCGAAAGATGGAAATTTAAGCATCCTACTCCTGCTGACTTTTTCAGAACTATGGAAGACGCATCAGGCGTGGACTTGGACTGGTTCTGGCGGGGTTGGTTCTTTACCACAGACCACGTAGATATTAGTTTAGAAAGTGTGGAAGTGCTTACCGTAAAACCCAAAGACCCCCAGATTGTCAAAGAAAACCAAAAACAAAAAGACATCAGTGCGGAAAGAAAATCCAATATTGTCAATCATAAAGAAGGGGGAATAAAAAGCTATTACATAGACCAGTACAGTGGAAAACTTAAAGATTTCTACAACTACTATGACAAATACAAAACCTATGATATTGACAAAAAAGAATATTTGGATTATCTAAAAACACTTACTCCCGAAGAAGAAGCACTATTAAATCAAAAAGCCTATATTTATCATATCAAGTTCAAAGATATAGGCGGACTATTGATGCCGATTATTCTCAAAATCAATTATGCCGATGGAAGTTCGGAAATTATCAAAAAACCTGTACAAGTATGGCTAAAAAATGAAAAAGAAGTTACTATACAACATGTATCTTTCAAAGAAGCTGTTTCTTTTGAATTAGACCCTAACTACGAAATTGCTGATGCAGATAGATATAACAACTACTATCCCCGCAAAATACAGGAATCTGAATTTGAACTCTTTAAACAAAAACATAATACTTGGGAACAATTCAGAGGTAACAACCCCATGCGTAAATATGGTAATGAGGTAAAATAAGTTAATTTCTCAAAAGGAATTGTATTTTTGTACGCATAATGGATATTAGTTTTTATTTCAAATCTATTCCTGACGAAATATTTGAGAATAAGACCTCTCATAAACTTAATGCACAGGTTAATCCCTTCACAGAGGAATTTCCCGAATGGAAAAATGCCTCTGTTATTATCATGGGCATACCTATCGGAGAACACTCCAAAAATAGTACGTATTCCATAAGAAAAGCACTCTATCAAATGGCAAAAACACAGCATGACTGTTCCATAGTCGATATAGGCGATATGTGGATTAAAGATGATGAAGAAAAAGACATTCAAAACATTACTTATGTGCTTAACTTTTTTTTGCAAGCAAATAAAACCGTTATTATTATCGGTGGAGATAAAACTTTGCTACTTCCGCAATACATAAGTTATCAGGAACAGGATATACCTGTAAATATAGCCTGTATAGATGCCAAATTAGACATCAAAGAGGAACACGAGCTCACACCTGACAGTGTCATGCGAAAAATACTTTTTCATGAACCTTTTTATCTTAATCACCTGACTATATTAGGATTACAAGTACATTGGGTTTCTGAAAAACAGCGTAATCTTATAGACGACCTTAAATTTGAATATCTCCGCCTGAGCGAAGTTCGTGAAGATTTCAGACAAACAGAAGCCGTTCTCCGCTGGTCTAATATGGTCAGTTTAGACATGAGTGCCGTGCGCTATGCTGATGCACCTGCTACACTTTTTCCCAATCCCGTAGGTTTTACTTTGGAAGAGGCCTGTCGTATTAGTCGTTATGCAGGTATTTCTGATTTGGTAACTTCTTTCAGTGTTACTAATATAAATGCTTCTAATGACAAAGATTTGCAGACTGCTTATGCGGCTGCACTCAATATATGGTATTTTTTAGACGGATATTGTAGCCGTTGGTATGAAAAAGCAGATATTGATGGTGGGAGTCTTATTCAATATCATGTAGTTTCAGATGAACTTTTTATGCCGATTACTTTTTACAAACACCCTATTTCTGAACGCTGGTGGATACAATTACCCGAAGAAACTTTACGCTATATCAGCAATAAAAATGAACTACTTGTTCCCTGTACTGAAAAAGACTATCATAATGCGCTCAAAGGTATTATTCCAAAAAGATGGTGGAATACCTTGTATAAAATCAAAAATCAGTAAAACATGAAAAAATTCACTCTGTTGTGCCTCTTACTATTTGCCGTTATGGTTGCCCTTGCACAGGATACCACAAAGGTTCAGGACAGAAAAAAGAAATTTATCCCTGACAGCAATCGTACTGCTAATACGTTAATCTATAAAAATAGTGCTTTAACTGAATTATCTGTATTAGATACAACTAAAGCTCCAGATAGCACTCTACTAAATTTTGAAAACTATAATTCTGACTATAACATACACTATGATACTTATTTTTTTACCCAAAGTGTAGGTATGGCAGGCAGATGGCACAGAAGATATTTTTTTGGTACAGAAGACCGTTTTTTTAACACACAAACCCAATGGACAGCCGATTTATCAGGTTATAATACATGGCTAATTTTACCTGATAGTATTCCTCTCATTAACACATTTACTCCATACTCACGAATTCAATATCAACAAGGTAAAAGACAACTTCAAATTACAGACGCATTGTTTGCTGTTAATATCACTCCACAATGGAATATTCAAGGTGGCTACCATCGTTTAACATGGTTAGGAATGTACAAAAATAACACTACTGATGTACGTAATGCATATTTTAATTCATTCTATTATGCACTTAATAAACGTTTTTTTGCTAATCAATACTTGATATTTAATGAACTCAATCACGGTGAAAATGGCGGTATTTACATTGATAGCACAGTAACAGATTTTTTTGAAAAACAAGTCCAAGCCGTGAATACAGGAGGCTTATCACTCGTTAAACGCAATTTTGCAGGTTCTAAAATGGGCTATCAATGGATATGTAATAGCTTGCATACTCTACAAACTACTTTACAGTATCAAGTAGACTTTTTATTTCGGCTGACAAATATGGAAAAAGTGTTGCCCATATACAGCAATTACACACAAAAACAAGAAAAATACATCACTCAGTTTGGATTTTGGCAACAGCAGTACGGTACAGGTATTCAGTATGCTTTCAGAAAAGTATTCTCCCAAAATGCCGAATGGACACGTGCCTATACCAAAACTCCCAAAGCTATGCTGTATAAAAATACCAGTGAACTGCTTCCCAAATTTGTAAATGTGGATATTGTACAGCTTTCCAATCAGTTTCAGGTGGGGGACAGTACCAAACATATTGTCGTACAAAATCAGTTTGTAAAACATTTTAATCCTGTTATGAACTACCAGCAGGTACAGTCCAGACTGAATACAAAATATACTTTTTTTACTTTTTCCTGTGATATAGTACAGCAAAGCGGCTACCTGTTTAATAAAATTGTACCTCTTTCCGAAACAGATACCAATATCATTCGACTTTCTGCCTTGCGGGAAAATGCACAAATGCTTTTTATACACCCGCGTGCAGGTATGACCTTTGCCAAAGCAGGCAGGTTTAACATAGGTTTTTTTAGCAATCGCTTTAATCAAATAAATTATCAAGGATTTACAGCATCAGCACAACTCCGTTACAAAAAGTGGAATATCATTCAGAATGTGGTATATTATACACAAAACAAAGTAAAAAACGTTCCCAATACAGTAAATACCAAGTTTTTTTATGAAAGTTATATATTTAAGCAAAAAATGCTCTGCCATATCGGACTTAATGTGTATTACACAGGTAAATATCAGGCATTTTTGTATGATATATTTTACGACCATGTATTTGCTAACTCTAATTTGTATCAGAATAACATATACCCTTCTTACACAGGAGATTACATACGTATAGACCCATTTTTGAATTTTAGTGTAAAAAGAGCAAGTTTTTATATTCGTTTTACCAACATCACAGAAGGTTTGTTTGGGAAAAAAGGTTACTTTACTACACCTTTTTATCAAATGGAAGAGAGAGCATTAGGATTTAGTTTTTCATGGCGTTTTTTTGATTAAAACAAAATTATGGATAAAGCATAGGGAAAAGGTCATAAGGTCATATTGGTACACAATACTACTCAATCACCCGCTATATTAGTCCATGCTTTTTGAGGAAGGCTTGGTCTATGTTTAAGTTTTGTTTAATCTGCTCTACCGTCATGCCACTGCTTAACATAAAACGTATCATTTCTACTTTTTCCTGTTCTGCACGTTGTTTTTCCTGTTCTAATTCTTGTTCTTTTTTTTCTAACTCTTGTTCTTTTTTACTTAGCTTTTCTCGTAATCCGCCCGTAAGGGCTTCTATGCTTCGCCAGGCTTCCTGTTCTGCTTCTAATTTTTTTCTCTCTTCTTTGTCTGATGCCGTATGGGCTAATATATCTGTCATTAACTTTAACTCTTCTACATCTGTACTGTAAGGATAGTTTTTCGTAATTCCGTCAGGGTCTGCAAAATTACTTTGCTCAAATAAAGACAGCAACTTTTCTAACCGTGTCTGATATTTGCCTTTAATTCGCTTTACTTGTACAACATAACTGTCATGCGTTAAACGTTCTACAAAACCGCTTTTTTTAGGAATAATTTCTTTGGTCAGCAGGTCTTTGTACACGCGTTCCACCTTAAAACACGCAGATTCTATTTCAGGAATGTTAAAACCCAGTATGTAAATGGTAGTAATAGGTAAAGCCGTGCTTTTGCCGTCTGTAACGTCTTCTTTTTTGTAGTGTTCTGCAAGGTAATGCCTAAAACGCATTAAATCTACGTATTCAAAGGCTTTTTGTACTTCAATGAGGACTTTTTTGTAACCTTCGTCAGTTTTTATGGTGGCTACAAAATCCATACGGAAAAGGCGTGTGCCTATAAGTTCGTCAGTGTAGGTAAATTCCTGTGGTTGTAAGGTGAGCGTTTCTATTTCCTGTTCGGTTAGTGTGCTGATAAAGAACTTGGCTATTTTTTCGTTCTGCATCAGTCTTTTGAACACAAGGTCATAGATGGGATTGGCGATAATCATAACGCAAAAGTACAGAAAATACAGATTTTTGTGATAGATGTTTTTATTTTGTTGGTATAAGGTTTCGGTTGTTTTTATGCAATCTGTAATATATTTTTGAGTACATTTGTACTCATGAAACAATCAGGATTTCTTTTATCCTTTATTCTGTGTTTTTATGTTGTTTTTTCTCAGCAATACATTGTAACTACCGTAGCAGGCAACGGCACACCTGGATACAGTGACGGAACAGGTATAAAAAGCATTATCAACGGACCTAATGGTATGTGCTTTGATAGATTAGGTAATGTTTTTTTTGCTGATGAAAACAATCATGTTATCCGAAAAATACATGCAGACGGTACAGTAAGTACTTATGCAGGTACACCCAAAGTAGCAGGTGCATTAGATGGCAGAAAAGCCAATGCTTTGTTTAACGGTCCGCATGGCTTGTGCTTTGATAGGTTAGGTAACTTATATGTGGCGGATTATAATAATCACACTATACGAAAAATTACTATGCTGGGTACAGTAACTACTATTGCAGGTTCGCCTGTGGCAGGATTTCAGGACGGACAAGGTAAAGATGCAAAGTTCAATTATCCTATCGGATTAGCCGTAGACAGCAAAAACAATGTATATATTTTAGACACTTACAATAATGCTATCCGAAGAATGACCCCTGACGGGAATGTAACTACTTTTGCAGGTAATGGAACAGCAGGTTATGCCAATGGAAAAGGCAGAAATGCTATGTTTGATAGCCCTATTGGTATCTGTATAGATATGTATGATAATCTTTATGTGGTAGATGCTAATAATAAGGCTATCCGAAAAATAACTCCTGATGGTACAGTATCCACATATCTTAATACGGACTTTAAAGGTTTTACAGATAGTACTATCTATTATAGCCGTAAAAAACTCAGTTTTGCAAGCAGTTTGACTAATACAGGAGGAGGTGTTGCGGTTTCTCCTGATGCCAAAAAACTCTATATAGCTGATGGAGGGGCTAATGTTATTTTTAAGGTAGATGTTGAAAAAAAATATGTTACGGTGATAGCAGGTACAGGAGGTATAGGCTGGCGAGATGGCGAAGGTAAAAAAGCTATATTTAACTCACCCGTAGAAATTATTGCTGATGGTCAGGAAAATATTTATGTGTGTGATTACAGAAATAATTGTATCCGAAAAATAAAGCCTAAGCCTATACCGCCCAAAAAGGAAAACAATGAAGTAGTGATAGTAAAACCCAACAATAACCCAAAAAACAGCAATACAAACAACACAAAACCTGAAATCAATACTCCAAAAATATATACTTTGCAGGGAACGGTAAAAGATAAAGTATCTGGTGTTATGATACCAAACATTCAAATACAGATAGATGAAGATAAAAACTCATCAACACTCTCAGATAAAGAAGGAAAGTATAAAAAAGAAATAAACTTTGGCAAACATGTTCTTAAAGTGCAAGTACAGGGTTATTTACCCTATCAGGCAGATATTATTGTTCCTGAAAAACAGTATGAGAATATATATGACATCATGCTTGAAAAAATTGAAGTGGGTAAAAAAATGGTACTCAAAAACATTCACTTTGAACCTAATAGTACTAAATTAGTAGATACCTCTTACAAATACCTTCAGGATTTTGCAGAATATCTTAAAAAAAATCCTAGCATGAAAGTGTGCATTAACGGGCATACGGATATTGGGAGCAAAAATGAACAGGACAATATCAATCTTTCTGAAAATAGAGCAAAAGTAGTAATGCTGTATCTCATCACACAGGGAGTAAGTAAAAATCAACTTTCTAGCAAGGGATTTGGAAGCCGTATACCCATAGCAGACAATACTACCTCCGAAGGGAGGGCAAAAAACAGACGTACCGAGTTTGAAGTTATAGAAAAATAAATATAAATTTCATATTCAGAACTCATTTTACGGCATATTTGTATTTGTACTATGAAATCAGAAACCGTATTAGTACTTGGCGCGAGTGATAACCCAGAGCGTTATAGCTACAAAGCCGCTGTAAGTCTGCAAAAAAATGGTCATAAACCCATTTTGTTAGGTAATAAACAAGGTAAAGTTTTGGATATGAATATTTTAACAGAACTTCCCGTACCTTATCCCCACATAGATACTATTACGCTATATCTTAACTCTGAACGGCAAAAAGCCTACTATGACCTCATCTTTTCCCTAAATCCCAAACGTATTATTATGAACCCAGGTACTGAAAATGAAGAGTTAACAGAAATGGCAGAGCAAAAATTTATACAGGTAGAGCATGCCTGTACTTTGGTGATGTTATCTATTGGTAATTTTTAACAAAAAATTTTTATTGATTCTTTTCAAAATTGTTATTTTTGCTTACATCATTCTATATATCATTATGAAAAATTACATCATTATCAGCCTTGCCTTGGCTTGTCTTATTAGTACTACCTTGTTATTGTTCAGTTTCAAAAGCAAAAACGACACAGGTGCAGATGTGTACATGCAAGTTACTACTGTGGAGTCTATTATTCCTGGTGGGCTTGGGCGTTCTAGAATGCTCATTACCGATGAAAATGGAGGCACTACCGAAACTGACCTTGAAAACTTTTACAGCATGGTAGGTATTAACTTTGGTAACATCACCTCAAACAACAAAAAAATTGTTGCTAAAATCAATGAGATATGCAGTAAAGGTTGGGAGTTAGAAGAAGTAACCGCAGGTGTACAAAGCCCCACCGATGGTGGCAAACAAGGTATTTATCTCACCCGTTATTTGTTCAAAAAGAAAAAATAGTTTTTTTGTTTACAGACTTTGCAAATAGCTTTGTAGTATCAGTGTGGCGCTTACCTGGTCTACAAAGCTTTTATTTTGCCGTTTCTTTTTAGAAAAACCTGCTTCTAAAATAGTTTTCTGTGCCATAACGGAAGTTAGTCTCTCGTCCCAAAGTACAATATTTATGTTTGGGTACTTTTCTTTCATCTGAGTAAAGAGTTTTTGTACAGGTTTAGTCATGTCTGTATCTGTATTGTGCAGGGTTTTGGGTAGGCCAATAACCACCGTTTCAATATCATTGTTTTTAAGCAAGGTATCCAAAGTTGTCCATAGTTCCTTAGACGCAATGGTGGGCAAACCCGTTACAGAGATTTTGAGAATATCAGAAATAGCTAAACCTGTCCGTTTTAGCCCATAGTCTATAGCTAATATACGCATATTTATGTTTAATACTTTGATGACTAAGGTATTAAGTTATGTTTTTTAAGAAATTCTATGTCTGTTTTAGTAGTTTCTATTACTTCATCTATGGAAAAGCCTTTGTCAAATAATTTTCTAATTATGGCTACTTTTTCTTGTTCTGCTCTTTGTTTTTCTTGCTCTGCTTTTTGTTTTTCTTGTTTTAGTTCTTTTTCTTTTTGCTTTAACTTTCTCTCTTTTTGTTCTAACTCTTGTTGTAACATTTCTTTACTCTCTTCCACTAACTTAAAACTTTTTATCACTTCATCTTCTACTTCCATGTTTTTTCTTATCTCGGATGCCATAATCGCTCTCTTTAATCGTTCTATTATCCCTTTATACCTATCAGGATAAATACTTTCATCTATAATAAGTTCTTGTTTGTCCTCCTCTTCATCAAATAAACTTAATATCATTTCTAATTCATTTCTACGTATCTTCTTTAACTTCGGAATTTGTACTATAATACAATCATGCGTTAAACTTTCTATAAATACGTCTTTAATCTCAATTTTCTCACCTGTACTATTATCTACAACAGTTCTATTTACTCTTACCACAGGATACTGCGGATTGCTCTCTAAATTATACCCTAAAAAATATACCGTGATAATCGGTAAGGCTTTTAACTCTTTCTTTTCTATTTCTATTATGTTTTGTTGTGAACTATATTGTTCTCCAACATACTTACGAAAACGAACAATATCCGTAGGAAACTTAGCTTTTTGTACTTCAATTAAAACTACTTTTTCTGTACCATCTGCACTCTTTATCTTTGCCTTAAAATCTAAACGGTACACAGTTAAAGAAATAACTTCTAACGAATATTCCTGCGGTCTAAATTCTAATTCTA
>CALIZB010000138.1 GCA_938028625.1 uncultured Bacteroidia bacterium
AACGCTTAACTGATATTCTTTGATAATTTCTTGCAAATTTTTTAATAGTTTTCTTTTGAGCTGTACAGGTTCAGTAAAATTCCCTCCTACAAAATCTATTTTAATGATGGGATATTTCTGTTCCCAGTTCCATTTGTCATAGATATACAATCCTTCAAAAAGTTCTTTTTTACCTTCAAAAACGCATTTTATCGTATCTAAAAATAAAGATTTGCCAAATCTTCGTGGGCGGGAGAGAAAATAATATCCATAGTTTTTAATGAGTTTGTACACAAACTTTGTCTTGTCCACATACACAAAGTTACCTTTGATAATCTTTTCTAACGTGTTAATCCCAATCGGAAGTCCTTTTTTCATAGTACAAAAATATAAAAAAACAGCTATATGCCTAAAAATGATGTTTCTGATATCAACACGGTTTATTTTTTATGACAACTGAATGCAGATATTTTTAGGTTCAGTAAAGAAACGTAGAGCTTCCCAACCACCCTCTCTGCCTATTCCTGATTGTTTCATACCTCCGAAAGGCGTTCTTAAATCTCTAACTAGCCAACAATTTACCCATAAAATACCACTTTCTATGGCATGTGCTACTCTATGTGCGCGAGTAAGGTTCTCTGTCCAAATACTACCTGCTAAACCATATTGAGTACTATTTGCATACTCAATAGCTTCTTCTTCATTATCAAATGGCTGAATAGTAACTACGGGTCCAAAAATTTCCTCCTGATTAGTACGGCAATAGGCGTTTAAGCCTATAATTATTGTGGGATATACAAAATAACCCTTTTTACAACGCTCATTTACAATAGGTTTGGTAGTTCCTCCACACAAAATTTTACCTCCCTCTTGCTCTGCTAATTGAATGTAAGAGAGTATTTTCTCATAATGCGGTTTGGAAACCACTGCGCCAAGATTAGCTTTTTCATCTAATGGGTCTGTAACTACTAACTTTTTAGTGCGTTCTACAAATTTTTCCACAAAAACATCATAAATGCTCCGTTCTACAAAAATTCTTGAACCACACAGACAAATCTGTCCCTGATTAGCAAATGAAGCCGTTACTGTTTCGTTTATAGTACGTTCTAAATTACAGTCTGCAAAGACAAGAGTGGCATTTTTACCCCCAAGTTCCAAAGAAAGTTTTTTAAACATGGGCGCTGCTACACGAGCAATTTCTTGACCTGTTTTTGTACCTCCTGTAAAAGAAATAGCTTTTATATCAGAGTGAGCAGTTATAGCAGAACCTACTTTATTTCCATAACCATGCACAACATTAAGCACACCTGCGGGCAGACCTGCTTGTATACAAAGTTCAGAGAGCAAATATGCCGTCATAGGGGTAACTTCGGAGGGTTTAGCTACTACACAGTTTCCTGCCGCTAATGCAGGTGCTATTTTCCATGTAAAAAGATATAATGGCAAGTTCCAAGGTGAAATACAACCTACTACTCCCAAAGGGCTACGAGTAGTATAATTTAAGAAATGGGGCTGATGATGCGACTCTGATGCAAAATGAAGAATAGCTGTAGCAAAAAACCTGAAATTCTCTACTGCACGCGGAATATCTACTTTTTTGGAGAGTTTTAGGGGCTTACCGTTATCGTTTGTTTCTGCGAGGGCTAACCTATCTAAATTCTTCTCTATTAAATCAGCGATATTTAATAAAATCTGACTGCGTTCCTGCGCAGATTTTCTGCTCCATAGTTTAAAAGCGTTCTTTGCCGCCTGTACTGCCTTTTCTACATCTCTTTCATCTGAATCGGGAATATAACTGTATACTTCTCCTGTGGCAGGATTAACATTGTCTATGTAATTTTGACTGATAGGTTCAACAAGTTGTCCATTGATATAATTCTGTAATTTCATAACCTCAAAGGACAAAAATACTACATATCTTTACTTTATCCTAAAAAGCAGGTATTTTTTTGGCTACTAAACCAAAAGTATACTTTTAATGTTTTTTTGTTATCTTTGTCAGTAATACACGCATAATTTACTGTATGAACAAGATAAAACAAGGTGTTTTGTGGGTTTTATGGATATGTGGTGTGCTTTCTGTACAGGCACAGCATCTTGTAAGTGTGTATGGCAAGACGATGAAAGCAGACGGTTTTGGTTCTTTATCCCAAGTTATAGTCCGCAACAAAGCAGGAATTATTGGTAAAAGTGATGAAAACGGTTTTTTTAGTATAGTAACGCATAGTTCTGATAGTCTAATTTTAGAGCATCTTGGGTATGTACCTATACGTACAACCGTCAAACGTATGATGCGCAATGATACTACTACAATTTTACATCATGTATTTATGTTTGTACCTACAAGCTATACTACAAAAGAGGTAAAAATTTACAGTTATACACGCGAAGAATTAGTGCAAGCATTTCTGAAAACCCGAACAGATAGTACTTTTGACCGTTATGCGTTAGATATGCAAAAGGTACTCTTGTTAGGTTACAAAGAAGAGGATAGTCGTGTAGATATGGTAGAATACATGATTCGTAATCCTAATCAATTCAGGAATTTTACGATTTCAGATTTTAGGGGTGTAGTCAACACTTTCGGACCTACGGTAGGTATACCTGTTAGTTTTGCACGCAAACCTAAACCTTACACCAAAAAATGGTAAAATCTCTATTTTTTATCTGTTATGGTATTGTATTTCATAGTATTTTTGATATTCACCTGAAATGACTTGTTGTACCCATTCTTGATTTTCTAAATACCATCGTACTGTATGCTCAAGTCCTTGTTCAAAGGTTACGGAAGGTTTCCAACCAAGTTCTTTTTGTAGCTTTGTAGAATCTATGGCATAGCGGGCATCATGTCCTGGTCTATCTTTTACAAAGGTAATAAGGTTTTGGGAAGTTCCCACAGGAATATTCCGTTGTCTGTCTACTTCATCACAGAGGTATTTTACCACATCAATATTGCGTTTTTCGTTATGTCCTCCTATATTATAGGTTTGTCCGTTTTCTGCATTATGAAAAATAACATCAATAGCGTGGGCATGGTCATTTACCCAAAGCCAATCCCTTATATTTTCACCCTTTCCGTAGATTGGGAGAGGTTTGCCATTGAGAATATTCTGAATACACAGTGGGATAAGTTTTTCAGGAAACTGATGCGAACCGTAATTATTAGAACAATTAGAAATTACATAGGGAATATTGTAGGTATGTCCGTAAGCACGTACAAGATGGTCTGATGCGGCTTTGGAAGCAGAGTACGGGCTTCGGGGGTCATAGGGAGTTGTTTCAGTAAACATACCCGTTTCGCCAAGAGAACCATATACTTCATCTGTGGATACATGATAAAAACGAACATCTTTTTTATCTTTCCATGCTTCGCGTACCACTTCTAACAAGGTAAAAGTACCCACAATATTCGTTTCAACAAAGGTCTTGGGTCCAAGAATGCTTCTGTCTACATGACTCTCTGCGGCAAGATGAATAATCGCATCAATTTCATACTCTTTAACAATTTTACCTATGGCTTGGGCATCTACAATATCTATTTTGTGAAAATGATAGTTAGGATAGTGGGCTATATCTGTAAGATTAAGCAGATTTCCCGCATAGGTAAGTTTGTCTACGTTATGAATCTGATACTGTGGATATTGGGTTACAAATCTTCGTACTACATGCGAACCTATAAATCCTGCACCGCCTGT
>CALIZB010000139.1 GCA_938028625.1 uncultured Bacteroidia bacterium
TACCTGTTCAAGCACAAATAACTTACAAGTTTAATTCCAAAAATAATATCGCTTTTTTACTTACGCCTGGTGGATATAATGGTGGAGTGCGAGATACAGTACTTACACATAATAACAAGGCTCGTTTGCAGTACATTTATAGCCATGTTAAAAGTTCTTTTACATGGAATTGGAAACCTAATAAAAATACGCGTATCTCCACGGAAGCAGGACTTTTATTGGGTAGAAGTGTAACCTTATCTTATTTACCTGACCGTTCCAAAGAAAGCCCTTTTGATAAAAAACTTAAAGCCAGTCCTGTATTTAGTTTGAACATTTATACAAACATCACCAATAAATTTTTGGATTCCAGTGATTTTGCTTTTGAATTTTAGCCCGCAAAATTGAGTTGTTTTATAGTGTAGTTAGCAATAGCATACAGTTTAGGATAGTGCATTCGCTGAGGTCCTATAAATCCGATATATCCTTTTACATCTTCTTTGAGATAATAGGAAGCCTGAACCATACTGAACTTTTCTTCTGTATCAGGATTTATGCCCACTGTAATACTTAAAGGGCTTTCGTTAGAACTCAATACTTGTTTTATGCGATTTTCTGCTTCTAAAGTTTGTATCAATTCATGCAAGTATTGCACATATTTAAATTCAGGTTGGCATAGTACTTCATCTAATCCTTCATAAATAACTTCCATATCTTGGGCATCTCGCTCAATACCATGTAATTCATTTTTCAATAAAAACTGCAAAACATATTGATATTCTTGTTCTATATGTGTTCCAAGTTCATCAATACGGTTTTGTATAGCAGTAATTTCTAATCCTGCAAAACGCTCGTTGAACCACTGTGCTATTTCTGTGAGTTTTGAGTCGCTGATTTCATCTTTTATTCTAACAATACGGGATTTTATACTTGTATCCAAGGTTAAAATAAGTCGTATATTTTGAGGAGATAACTTTACAAAATCTACTTTAAGTACTCTTGGGCATATAGAGAAAGGTTTTACACCAAAGCTAATCAGATTTGTAATTTTAGCAAGTACAGACAAAAAAGTTTTTATTTGAGTAAAATCCTGCAATACTTCCTCAATAGCCTGATTGATAATCTGTTTTTCCAAAGTATCAAGCACATAGTCTTGAGACATAATTTCCTGCACATAAAACTGATACCCTTCTGTGGTAGGCACACGCCCTGATGAGGTATGCGGTACATAAATCAATCCCACAGACTGTAAGTATGCCATTTCATTTCGTATAGACGCACTACTAAGCGGTACTTCGCGAGCTACTACTTGGGAAGATACAGGTGTACAAGTATGTACATAATAATTTATGATGTTAGATAAAATCCTTTTTTTACGTTCATTTATCATATACATACACAAAAAGGCTATTTTTTGAGAATTATTTTAAGCGTTTCTACCATCTCTACGGGAGTATGATATCCTTCTGCTACTTCAATTAAAGAACCATCAGCACGCATAAATATTATAGCAGGATAGCCTTTTATCTTGAATTTACGCTCTAATTGTTTGCCCGTGTATTGTTTACCTGCATAATCATAATATACATTAGGCATTTCAGGGTCTAATTTGATAGAGATAAAGTCTTTTTCTAATATCTCTACCACTTCTTTATCTCTATATGTGATTTTATCCAATTTTTTGCACCAACCGCACCAGTCTGTGTATACATCTATCATGATGTGCTTATTTTGTTCTTTGGCAACTTTTAATCCTTCATTAAAATCGTACCAACGAACTAGGGGCTTATCGTCAATGCCAGAAGTTTTATACATCATGAACCCCATTGAAATAATACCTATGATGAATGCAAAAAGAATGTACTTACGCATAGTAATACAAAGATACAACTTTTTATCTTTTCTAACAAGAATTCGGATTTTTAATTTCTTTTTTATACTTTTGTAAGTAGTATCAGAATTTAACTTTATATTCTTTATGAAGAAGTACATTTACTTTTTTTTAACTTGCTTTCTTATTTTATCTTTATCAGAGGCATTTTGCCAAAGCATATCAGGTGTGATAAACAGCTATTATGCCGCAACTGGTGTTAACATAGCCGCTAATAGCATTACACTTACCGATGTTACAGGATTAAGTACAGGTGATAGAGTTCTGATTATTCAGATGAAAGGTGCAAGCTATGATAATTCAAATACAGCTTCGTATGGAAATGTAACAAGCATAGGTAATGCAGGAAATTATGAATTTAATACAATATGCTCTATCAGTGGCAATGATATTATTTTACAACAAACCTTACTAAATACATATAGCGCTGCTTTAACTGATAAATTACAAGTAATTAAAGTTCCTCAATATACAAATCCAACCGTAACAAGCAACTTAACTTGCGCTCCATGGAATAATTCTACAGGTACAGGCGGCGTATTGGTATTAGAAGCCACAGGTACACTTACTCTGAATGATACTATTACTGTAAAAGCTATGGGCTTTAAGGGAGGAGCATATTTTAATTTTGCAGCACCTACATATAGCTGTGGTCTTACTTCTTATTCAGGATTTGTTACGACTTTACCTCCTAGTGGGGATAATCACGGCGCTCAAAAAGGAGAAGGTATAGGAGAGTTTACAGCCGCAGGAACGTATGCTAGGGGCAAACAAATAAATGGCGGTGGTGGTGGGAATAATCATAATTCAGGAGGTGCAGGCGGTTCTAACTATGCCGCAGGGGGAGTAGGAGGAATACGAACAGTAAGTGGATTGAGCTGTTATGGTGCAAATGCAGGTGTAGCAGGTATAGCATTAAGTGCTTATGGATACAGCACAGGTGCAAACCGTATATTTTTAGGCGGTGGTGGAGGCGCAGGACACGGAAACAATAATCAAGGTACTGCCGGCGGTGATGGTGGGGGAATTATCATTATACGCGCTAACGCTATTGATGGAAATGGTTTTCCAATTATTGCAGACGGAAGAAACTTTTATCCTGCACCTAGTTATTCAGAGGGTACTCCTGGCGCACTAAGTGATGCAGGTGGTGGTGGCGGCGGTGCAGGTACTATCATTCTTGATGTAACTAACGTAATCTCTGCTACTAATGCTAGCGCAAGAGGAGGTAACGGCAGTAACGCTAGTTGGGGAGATAATAATTGCTTCGGTCCTGGCGGCGGAGGTGGGGGCGGTGCAATATGGATATCTGCCGCAACTATGTATCCCCTACTCTCTACAAATGTTAGTGGTGGAAATAATGGCGTAAGAGGACCTTCGTGTACCTACCCAAGTTGTGACGGTACATCAGGCGGCGCGGCACCAGGAAGTAATGGTGCTGTATTGTACAATTATGTAGCCCCTATCAACACCATAGATTTTTGTGCCGCAACGTTACCTGTTACCCAAAACGTGCTTAAAGGTAATTATAGTAATGAAGCAGTTGCTTTAACATGGAATAATCCTGAAAAATACTATACAAGTTTTATCATAGAACGAAGCAATGATTACCATTTTATGCCAATAGGTCAAGTCCATAATTCTGAGAATTTACAATTTATAGATAAAGAACCTTATCAAGGTAAAAACTTATACCGCTTGCAAATGATAGATAAAGATGGCAAGGTTAGATATTCTAACATTATAGAAATCTATACGCAATTTGTTAATTTGACAAGCAAAGTATATCCTAATCCTACACAAGATAATATCACCATAGAATGTTATTCTCAAAATGGAGAACCCATCCAAATACAAATTTTTGATATGTTAGGAAAAACTACTCAAAGTACAGAAATCCACACTGTGCAGTCAGGTAAAAATACATGGAATATTCCTACACAAGATTGGATACAAGGCGTTTATTATTTACAAATTATTCAAGGTAAAACAAAACTGATACACAAAATAGTAAAACTGTAAAGTAGAAATTCACTCATGCTTCTTGAAAATAAAATATTATGTAACTTTGCAGAGTTAATTGCATAACTATGGCTAAAATAAAGTATTACTACGATACAGAAACTTGTCAGTATGAGCAAATAACCCCTACTTTCAAAAGTTTATTGATACGTTTTTCATGGCATTTACTTTCAGGTGCTATACTAGCAGGATTGTTTTTATTTGTTACATACACTTTTTATAGTTCTCCCAAAGAGAGAATGTTAGAAGCAGAAAATAAGGCATTAGTATTAAATACAGAGTTACAATTAAAACGCATAAAAGAATTAGAAATGGCGGCTTCTATTCTCCAAGACCGCGCAGATAACCTGCACAGAATGGTCTATAATACAGAACCGACTAATACTCCAGACCGCTTATACAGAGTAGCTAATTATCAAAAATATAAAAATTTAGAAGGTTTTACGAATAGCCAACTCATGATAGAAATCGCAAAGCGTGTAGATAACCTGTATTATACTTTTTATTCACAAATCAAAAACTATCAGGACTTGTTTGAGTATGCTAAAAAACATGCTGACGAATTAAAACATATTCCTGCCATTAAACCTGTAAAAGGTACTATGAATAAAGTAAACGGTTTTGGTTGGCGTTTGCATCCTATTCTTAAAATTCCACATAAACACGAAGGTATAGACATGGGCGCCCCTGCAGGTACTCCTATCTATGCCACAGCTGACGGTGTAGTTACCAATAACATGGATAAGGGTAACGGTTTTGGTATTTATGTAGAACTTAACCATCAGTTTGGCTATATTACTACGTATGCCCACATGTCCAAAGTAGCTGTAAAAATAGGACAGCATGTCAAGAGAGGTGATGTAATTGGATACGTAGGTTCTACGGGTATTTCTACCTCACCGCACCTGCATTATGAAGTTAAAAAAGATGGTGTAAAAGTAGACCCTATACATTATTTCTTTTCAGATATTACACCTGATGAGTTCAAAAAACTTAAAGATGAAGCCGCAGAATACGGACAATCCTTTGATTAAACTTAAAGTACGTACATTAAATTACAGCCCCTTAATTCGCTATAATCTAATCTGCCGAGTACCTCAAAAGAACCGTCTTCATATACTTTGCCAATATCCTGAGTTTGTATAAACGGACAGGAATACACGTTGGCACTGTCTATAATGTTAAGAATACCCGAAGTACCATAATTACAAAGTGCAAACGGGTCATTGATTTCCGTAGCAAAAACTCGCATCCATTCAGGGGGATAAAAATGTATTCCGTCTGTACAGTATGCCTGACTTAATATCTCTGTCATGCCGTATTCAGAATATACAAGGGGTACAGTAAATTGTTTTTTCAAAAACTCATGCAATTCTGTACGTATCCATTCTTTTTTACGTCCTTTCATGCCCCCCGTTTCCATAATTATTGTTGTTTCAGGCAGTTGCATGGGATACTTCTCTGCAAAATCTAATAGCGCAAAAGCCACTCCAATTAAGAATATATTCTCTTGGTTTTGAATGGCTTTTTCTATGTTGTTTTTAAGTGCTTCGAAATCATGGACAAAAAAACCGCTGTTTTCTGTACCCATTTGTTCAATGAGATATTGCATCATATATACCAGTGAAGCATGTGGGCGCTCCAAATAACCAGGTAAAAGGCACAGAAACGTGTATTTTTCAGTTTTAAAGAACGTTCTAAAATGTCTTATTATACTTTGGTGATAGTATTCGGGCTTACAAACATAGTGTTTAGCAGGAATATTTCCTGTGGTAGTGCTACTTTCAAAATGTAATACAGGAGATAATTCAGGAAGGTGTATTTTATGCGTTCGGAATAAAGTAATAGGTAAAGTAGAAATTTGAGTATAATGTTCAGGACTTGGATTATGATTTATGAAGTTGAGATACTGTGCATACACGGGGTTGTGTGTTTTATGTAACTCAAATAAGTCTGTAAAATACCTGTTCCAGTCTTTTTGGTTTTTCCAGAATGGTGGGATATAAGGATACATATTTTATTTGAACAAATATAAATCAGTAAAAAATCTATTGGTATCTGTATTTATAGCTTTGTTCAAATTTACTTCGGGCATATTCGTTACCTTCATACCGCCAATGCCAAGGTTCATATTGTAAATTTTGTTTATTATTTTTAGGAAAACTCATTACAAAACCATATTTACAAGCATTTTTCTGTAACCACTTAAATGTAGGAGTTTGCTCAAATGAGATACTATAACTTAATTTTGGATACTGTAAATCCATAAAATCTATGGCAAAACCTGTGTGATGTTCGCTAAATTTAGGTGGTGCGGTATGTTTTAATCGCTGTTCCATCGTTTGTTTATATAAATCACTCAGATAATAAAACTGATATGCTTGTTCTGCACTATCTCTGTATGCTGAACGAATACCAATATACACATTTTCTTTTTTGGCGTCTGCTATCATTTTCTTAACTATCTCACAACACTGCTTGTGAACTCGTGCTTTATCTATGTAACATAAGCTATCCGCAGGTTCTATGGTATAAGGTAAATGTATAGGAGATTGGGCAAAAATCACAATAGGGAAGTACATTATAGCAAAAAAAAGGCAAACTCCTATCAAAGAATTTGCGCTTTGTACTATGAGCATAAACTTAATACAGAAAATTAGTAATTTTCTTTTGCATAAAGTTCTTGACGGCGGATAGCACGGTTTTTTATCATTCTCTTTTTTACCGAAGGTTTGGTAAACGAAGTACGGTTGCGCAGTTCTTTTAATATGCCGATTTTTTCATATTTCTTTTTGAAGCGGCGTAAGGCTTTCTCTAAATTTTCGTTTTCTTTTACGTTGACAATAATCATATATGTTTATATCAATAGGGACTGCAAAGGTACGAATAAAAAGTTTTGCTGTCAAGGATTTTATAAGAATTAAACCATGAATTTATTTCTGACACCGCTCCATAATTTCATTGTATAGTACATCTTTGTACTCTTGCGTATCATACTTTTTATCTTTTGACCAACATACAAAACTACCTGTACAAGATATACCAATCCCCATTCCCGTAGTTTTACCTGACAGTTTGATTATCCAGGAAGGTTTACCAATTTCTTCTGAATAAGTCAGGGTATAGTATCCCTTACAAACTACGTTTTTTTCTGTTTTACCCCCGCTGATAATTTTGGCGGTACAGACAAAAGTAGAGTCTGAAAATATTTCCATTTCTGCTCTTTTTCCACAATATTTACCCTTGATGTTCTGTATCACTTCCTGACGAAGCGGCGTCGTGTTTTTTTTACAGGCAATCCACAACAACATTAACACTGCAACTGTATAAATCCATGTTTTTGTATGAAACATTTTGTAAAAATACAAAGTATTTGAATTTTGCATTACCTTTGCAAAAAAATCTTATTAGAAAGTCTTAAATTCAATATAAGTATGAGCGAAAATTTTGAAAATCGTACAGATGAGAAAAATATTACAGAACAATCACAATACGAAACCAATAACCAGACCGAAGTCCATACTGAAAAGCAGGACAAAACGGCAGAAAATAATGTACAAAATGACAGCCAACAGCCTGATTTGGCAGAGCAGTTAATTGAGCTACAAGATAAATTTTTACGTTTGGCTGCTGAATATGATAATTATCAAAAAAGAACGCAAAAAGAACGCATTGACCTGATAAAAAATGCGGGAGAACGTACTATTAAAGCGTTTTTACCTATAGTAGACGACTTTAATAGAATGATTATGGTATCTGAACAAGACGAAACCCTTTCTGAGGTTATCAAAGAAGGTTTTTTGCTTATTCAGCAGAAGTTTGTACGTATTTTAGGCGAACTTGGCGTTAAAGAAATAGAAGCCGTAGGAAAAAAATTTGACTCGGCTTACCATGAAGCCGTAGGCGAACTCCCTGCTTCACAGGAAGAACAAAAAGGCATTGTTTTAGCAGAAGTAGAAAAAGGATATTTCTTAAATGACAAGGTATTACGTTATTCAAAAGTATTGATAGGAAAATAGGTTATGGCAAATAAAAAAGATTATTATGAGGTATTAGGCGTAAGCAAAAATGCTACGGAAGACGAAATAAAAAAAGCCTACCGTAGAAAAGCTATACAATATCACCCTGACAACAATCCAGGGGATAAAGCCGCAGAGGAAAAATTCAAGGAAGCCTCTGAAGCGTATGAAGTATTAAGTAACAAAGAAAAACGCGCTATGTATGATAAATACGGGCACCAGGGAGTAAAAAATCAGACTAATTTTCAGGACTTTGACCCGAATGATATTTTTTCTCACTTTGGTGATATATTCTCAGGAACGGGTTTTGAAGGATTCTTTGGAGGAGGTACTAGCCAAAAACGCAAAGTCAATCGCGGCAGTGATTTAAGGGTACGGGTAAAACTTACCCTTGAAGAAGTAGCTTCGGGAGTAGAGAAAAAAATTAAAGTCAATAAATATGTACCTTGCGGTGCGTGTAAAGGTACGGGAGCAAAATCAAGTTCAGGATATTATACCTGTACTACCTGCAAAGGTACAGGCGAAGTACGAAGAGTTACTCATACCTTTATAGGAAGCATGCAGACGGTTTCTGTATGTCCTGAATGTAACGGAGATGGCAAAATTATTAAAGAAAAATGCTCTGTTTGTTCAGGTGAAGGAAGAGTACAAGGTGAAGAGATTATAACAGTGAATATTCCAGCAGGTGTGCGTCAAGATATGCAACTTTCTATGTCTGGAAAAGGAAATGCGGCACGCAGAGGGGGTGTAAACGGCGATTTACTTATTGTTATTGAAGAGGTTAAACATGAACATTTTGTAAGAGATGAAAACAATAATATTATTTATGACCTCTTTATCTCTTTGCCTGATGCCGCACTCGGTACTACGGTAGAAGTACCTACGCTCAAAGGTAAAGCAAAAGTAAAAATTGAAGCAGGTACACAGTCTGGTAAAATACTTCGTATCAAAGAAGGAGGAATACCTTTTATTCAATCAAACCAAAAAGGAGATTTGCTTATTTATATCAATGTATGGACACCCAGAAAACTTTCTAATGAAGAACGCGCTATTCTGGAAAAACTACGCAACTCTTCTAATTTTCACCCTAATCCCAAAACAGAAGAAAAAAGTTTTTTTGACCGCATAAAAGACTTATTCTAACGAAACTATTTTTATACATTAACCCTTCTATTAGTAATTTAACAACATTTGAATTAGATTATGCTTACCGTAGGTGATACATTTCCCGCATTTGAACTTCAGGCATGCGTATCCTTGGAAAAAGGAAAAGAATTCTCCTTTATTTCATCAGAAGAACATAAAAAACAAGGTAAATGGTTAGTTATTTTTTTCTGGCCTTATGATTTCAGTACTTTATGTCCAACAGAAATTATGGGTTTTAATGAAAAATATGATGAGTTTCTAGAACGAGACACTTTGGTTTATGGTGGAAGTACTGATACTGCAACCGTACATTTGGCATGGCGAAACCATCATGAAGGACTAAAAGACCTCAAATTTCCCATGATTTCTGACCATGCTAAAAAATTAACCAAAGAACTTGGTATTCTTGCGGGCAAAGATGAAGTAGCTATGCGTGCTACATTTATTGTAGACCCCACAGGAGTTATCCGCTGGGTATGTGTAAATCATATTATTGTAGGCAGAAATATAGATGAAGTGCTCCGTACCTTAGATGCTTTGCAGATGAATGCTTTAACTCCCTGCAATTGGAAAAAAGGGGGCAAAACTCTGTAAAACAAGAGATAAAAAATATTTCAATATCTTCCCTATCTTTTTTTGCAAAAAACTTGTAAATTCACTTATAATAGTGTAGTTTTACAAAAATTTTTGATACTATGTCAGATAAAAACAATGAACGCACAGAGAAGCTTAAAATGCTTCAAGCCTCTATTGACCGTATAGAAAAAGCACACGGCAAAGGCATCATTATGAAACTCAGCGACAACGCCGTTACAGATGTAGACGTTATTCCCACAGGTTCTCTCGGTGTGGATTTAGCGTTGGGAGTAGGTGGCGTACCGCGTGGTAGAATTGTTGAAATATACGGTCCCGAATCTTCGGGAAAAACAACGCTTGCCCTTCACATTATTGCTGAAGCCCAGAAAATGGGAGGTATAGCCGCTTTTATAGATGCAGAACACGCTTTTGACAGTCAGTATGCTGTAAAACTTGGCATTGATACAGATAATCTCTATGTAACTCAACCTGATAACGGAGAGCAAGCATTAGAAATTGCAGAGGGACTTATCCGTTCTAGCGCTATTGATGTAATAGTTATAGACTCCGTAGCCGCATTAGTGCCCAAAGCAGAAATTGACGGAGAAATGGGTGAATCCAAAATGGGTTTGCATGCCCGTTTGATGTCCCAAGCATTGCGCAAACTCACTTCTGCCATCAGCAGAACCAACTGTGTGTGTATTTTTATAAATCAGTTGAGAGATAAAATCGGAGTAATGTTTGGCAGTCCGGAAACTACCACAGGAGGTAATGCCCTTAAATATTACGCATCTATCCGCATTGATGTCCGCAGGTCCACCACCATTAAAGACGGAGAAGAAGCCACAGGCAACAGAACCAAAGTCAAAATTGTGAAAAATAAAGTTGCCCCCCCTTTCAAAACTGCCGAATTTGATATTATTTACGGAAAAGGTATATCCAAAGCAGGCGAAGTATTAGATTTAGGTGTAGAACTTAACGTTATTCAAAAATCAGGTTCATGGTTTAGCTATAATGGTGAAAAACTTGGACAAGGCAGAGATACTGTAAGAAGTTTGATAGAAGACAATCCAGAACTTTTACAGGAAATAGAACAAAAAATAAAAGAGAAAATAAACGGTGGTGAGGAAACTGCCCCTGTTGTTACAAAATCTAAAAAAAGTAAAGAATCAGATAGTACCGCTGAATAATACTGTAATATAAGGTGGGTTCTACCACCTTGTCTTTTTTCATAGATTTATTTATTTTTGTATAGTGAATTATCCCTCTAAAATTGTTGAAGAAACCGTTCAGCAGCTCTCTAAACTTCCGGGCATAGGTAAAAAAACAGCTTTACGCTTGACTTTATTTATGCTTCGTCAGCCTGAAGAACTAGTAAAGCCTATTGCAGAAAGTATTCTACTTCTAAAATCGCAGGCTAAAGTATGTAAAAAGTGCTGTAATATTGCTGATGAAGAAGTATGCTTTATCTGTGCTAATCCGAAACGGGAACAGCATGTTATTTGTGTAGTAAAAGATGTTCAGGACGTACTTGCTATTGAAAATACGCATTTTTACACAGGTTTGTATCATGTATTAGGCGGAGTAATAGACCCCGTGGCAGGTTTTGGACCAGATAAAATCAATATACCCCAACTTTTACAAAGAATTACCCAAGAACCTATTACGGAGGTTATTTTTGCGCTTAATGCTACTATTGAAGGAGATACTACGGTGCATTATTTAGCTAAACAAATTCATGCTATTAGAGAAGATATAAAAATAACTACTATTTCAAGAGGTATACCCGTAGGTGGAGAATTAGAATTTGTAGATGAAACTACACTCGGACGTTCTTTACAACAAAGAATAAGCCTGTAAGTATAAAACTTACTCAAAAAAAGTTTTTATCTTTTTTATTTCATTTGTCCATGTTAAGAAAGCGGTACTCTCTTTACATGCAGACTGAAAAGCACTGTAATTGCTTTCTAATTCCTTTATGCCTTCTGTGATGCAAAGAGTCGTATTTTCAGGAATATACAAACCTGTTTTGTATGTGTCTAAAAAATGCTGTATTTCAAGCATTTGTGTAGCAAGTACAGGTATATTTGCATACATATATTCAAACACCTTGTTGGGCAGTGCATACTGATAGCTTTTACCCATATTTTTATCTAACAGACATAATCCGATATGTGCTTGACGTGTATAAAATGGCAAATCATTGAGCGGAATATGCCCTAAAAAATGCACTTTATCTGTCAGATTTTGCCTTATAACAAGTTCTTTGAGTTCATTTTCAATATCACCCTTGCCAAGTATAAGAAGGACATAATCCAGTTTGTGCATAGCTTCAATAATTTGCTCTAATCCCCTACCGATATTTACTGCTCCCTGATACATCAAAATTTTATCTCCATATTTTTTTTTAAGGTCAGGTATATGGGCAGGAAGAGCTTTACTTTCAGGTAAAAAATCAGGAATATTACATACTACTTTCACTTTTACCTTGTATTGTGCTTCATATTCTTTTGCAATAGCTTCAGAAACTGTATAAACATATTTTAACTTTGGAAATATCCTTTTTTCAATAATCTGCCATATTTTTTTTACGCGTGGGCGGTGTGTAAGTTCAGGTAATTCTGTAAAATACTCATGACTGTCATAAATCAGCCTTTTTCTGCGTATTTTAGAAACTAAAAAATTAGCTAAAAGCGTATCCAAATCTACACTTAATAAAATATCGTACCTTTTGAACAGAAGCACAAAAAACAAGGTTAAATTATAGGTAGCATAAAATAAAAAGCCTTTTTCAAAAGGTAGCTTCAATCTTTTTACTTTGTAGGGAAGCATTGGTAAATAAGAAGATTTTTTTTTCTTTCTACCAATAATTTCTACTTCAAAACCCTGTTTCAGCAACCATAGTGCTGTTTTATGCATACGATATTCATTAGAGAGGTCATTGGTAACAGAAATAAGCACTTTTTTTACTCGCATATACAAAAATAAAGCAACAAACCCCTGAAACAGCAGTCTGTTGCATATTTATAGTTTAGTTTTACATAAAAAAACTATAGTTTTTCTTTATTGCCTGTTTTAACATTGCTCTCTTCTGAGGAGGTAGAGACATTGGAGTTATTGAGTGTACCCGAGTTCATTTCCATTTTAAACTGTTTAAGAAGTTCTGCGGCACGCAATTTTTCTGCTTCTTCTTCCATTTTCATACCAGAGGTATCCACGCTATCAATTGCCATTTCCATTTTAGCTTCATTTTTAGCAGTTTGTTCGTTAATTTTCTGAATCATTTCATCATGTGTAGCGGATATACCGTGTACTTCAAACTGCTCCATAGTATCAGCAATTTTAGCTTGCCATTTAGCGCGTTCGTGCGCACGAAGGGCTTCTTTGGCTTCGGCAATTTTTTTATCTTTTTCCTTCATGAAGGCTTTTTTAATTTCTAATGCCTTTTCGTAGGCTTTTTCAGCCATAGCATGCTGAGACTCTGTCTGAGCAATTAATGACTTTAACTGTTCTACGCGTACCGCATAGTTCATTGCAATATCATCTCTGCCCGCAGAAATAGCGCCTTTCATTTTCAGCGTTAGGTCTTGATATTCTGCTTTATATTTGTTGAGTTCTTTTTCCAACAAAGTGACAGACGCCTTAACCGTCGCAATATTTTGATTCATTTTAGGCACTTGTTCATTCATTTCACGAATATTCTGCTCTAAAATAAGTTTAGGGTCTTCAATAGCGGATATTGCACCCCCAAAGAGCGCTCTTATAGCGCGGACAAATCTTTTCCAAAGAGACATACGATTTTTATTTATTTTTCACAAAGGTAAGAAATTTTATTTTTTCTACGAAATTTTTTCTTGAACTACATTAAAATAAGCTACACAATTAATCATTAGCGTTGGTCATATATTTTATTGGTTGTATAAACCCTTGTTTTATTTTTAAGGCATGAAAGTACAAATTTTATTCATTCTTTTTGCATTTAGTGTTTTTTTGTCATCAGCGCAAAGAATTTATTCTTTGGAGCAATGTATACAGCAAGCATTAGAAAATAATATACAAATAAAACAAAGTAAAAATGCTGAGAAAGTGCAAGAAAATACTTTTTTTCAAAGTAAAGCTAATTTTGCTCCTAATCTTAATGCTAATACTAGTGTAGCTCGCTCTTGGGGAAGAAATCAGGACCCTAGTACTTTTCAACTTATAGAAACTCAATCTGATTTTGTACAAAGTGGTATCAGCAGTAACGTTACTTTATTTAATGGTTTCAGCAATCAATATACATTAGAACGCAATAAAACAAATCTCATAACCTCGCGCATTACCACAGAAAAAGTAAAAAACAATATTTCCTTGAACATAGCTTTACTCTTTATTCAGGTACTTTTAGACAAAGAACAAATTAAAGTAGCTGAAGAGAATGTCCGTTTTGATGAAATCCGAATAGAACGTATTCAAAAACTCTATGAAAAAGGGGTAATTGTAGAAGGCGAGCTCCTAAATCTGCAATCTCAGCTAGCAACCAACAAACTTAATTTACAAACTCTTCAAAATCAGCTTAAAAAAGATAAACTTTCTTTATTACAAGCCATGGATGCACCTGTTAATGAAGACTTTGATATTTCTGTTCCTGATATTACTCAACTTCAAACAGCTATTGTACTGCCTGATATTCAGTCTATTTATGATTATGCCCTACAAAATATGCCCGAAGTCAAAGAACAGCAAAATCGCATTAAAATAAGTCAACTTAATGCAAAAATAACCAAAGCAAACTATTATCCTATACTTGCACTTTCAGCTAATCTAAATGCCAGAGCCACTTTTTTCAAACCTTACAATACTACTGCATTTGATTTTGCTACGTATCAATTTGTAAATAAGCGCGTTGCCCCTGATGATTTTTTTACACAATACAATCGCAATCTTGGTAAAACTGTGGGTATAACCTTACAAGTACCCATTTTTACCCGTTTTTCTGTGCGTAGCAATGTTGCTAATGCTAATCTTGAAATTCTAAATCAGGAACTACAGCTTAAAAATGTGCAGAACCAGCTTGTAAAAGATATTCAGCAAGCCTATATTGATGTACAAAATGCACAGGAACGCTATAACAGCCTTCAAAATCAACTTAAATCGTTGGAAAAAGCCTATCAGTACGCTCAGAAGCGCTTTGAAGCAGGGGCTATCAACAGTGTGGATTTGCTGACTACACAAAATAACCTGCAAAGAACCCAGTCTGAAATATTACAGGCAAAATACAACCTCGTTTTCAGAAGCAAAGTATTAGATTTTTATCAAGGAAAGCCTATTCGTCTATAACACAATTTCAATTATTGCCTGAATTTATTCATATTTGTACCCTTATGAAAGTTATTCAAACCAAAGAATGTATTACCCTGCCCCTCAGTGCAGACATATTGTATGATGCTATATTAGACATTACAAAGTACTATTTGTGGTGGCCTTCAAAAGTAGAACTTAACGTACTCAATATAACCCCTGATTTTATTCATTCTGAATTAGAAGTCAAACCACCTACTATGGGTACAAACTTCTCTATACGCGTTATTCAAGCCGTTCCAAACCAAAAAATTGTGTTTGAGTATTTTGAAGGAATACAAAAAGGCACAGGAACGTGGACATTTACCCCCACAGATAATACACACACTAATCTTTGCTATGAAGTAGACGTAACCGCCAAAGGTTTGCTGATTAACCTTGTTCCTACTGAAGAACTGATACGCATTCAGCAAAAATTTATACAGGATTTGTTTGCAGGGTTAAAAAAATATTTTCAGTTATAGTTTGTATAATAATCAGTTTATCAATACTTTACCGTCAGAAAAATTCTCTTCCTCATAAAATTATAGATAATTTTTCTAAAAAACATTTGGATTATATCTCAAATAGTGTATAATTTTACATAAACAAAATTAATCCCTTACATTCTATGGACAAAAACGGAAAAAGAGTTGCGCTGGTAACAGGTGCAACAGGCGGTCTGGGTACCGCCATGTGCAAAAAATTGCACGAAGAAGGCTATCGGGTTATTGGAAATTACCGAAATGCGGCAAAAGCCAAAGACTGGTTAGACAAACTGCACGCCGAAGGATACGCTATTGATGCCTATGAAGGTGATGTAACTAGTTACGAATCCATAGGACAAATGGTACAAAAGATTGAACAGGAAGTAGGACCCATTGATATTTTAGTCAATAATGCAGGTATTACGCGGGATACTACTTTCCGCAAAATGACCCCTGAACAATGGCATGATGTTATCAATACTAATTTAACTAGTGTATTCAACTGCACTCGTCATGTTATAAACGGCATGATAGAACGCGGATTTGGCAGAATTATCAATATTTCATCTGTAAATGGTCAGCGAGGACAAATTGGACAGGCAAATTATTCTGCCGCCAAAGCGGGTATGCATGGATTTACTAAAACACTGGCAATGGAAGTAGCTAACAAAGGTATTACTGTTAATACAATTTCTCCGGGATATATTGGTACAGACATGGTTATGGCAGTACGGGAAGATATTCGTAACCAGATTATTGCCCAAATCCCCGTAGGACGTTTGGGGGGTACAGAAGAAGTTGCTCATTTAGTTGCTTTTCTTGCATCTGAAAAGGCAAGTTTTATTACAGGCGCAAATATGTCTATCAATGGTGGTCAGCATGTATATTAACAGCTGTTCATTTACATTCTAATTTTCATAAAACCTTGCAGAGAATTTTTTGTAAGGTTTTTTATTTATTATTAATCAAATTTTATTTACTGATTTTCTGAACTATACAAAAAATATGTAAAAAACACTTGACAAATGTATTTTTATATTCGTATTTTTGCAGTCCCATTTGACAAAAAAAGGTCTGGTAGTTCAGCTGGTTAGAATACATGCCTGTCACGCATGGGGTCGCGGGTTCGAGCCCCGTCCAGACCGCAACATAAGAAAGCCTGTAAAATTTTACAGGTTTTTTGTTTAACAGAATTTACCCCTGATATATTGCACTCAAAATAAAATACTGTATATGAATATAAAATTTCTTACTTTTGCGACATGAAAAACTTCATTCAATATGCTTTTATAGCAGTGTTAGCAATGGGTATATACAGTTGTACCAGCGAAAAAAAATCTGAGAAAAAAGACTCTTTGGATAAAAAAGACACCGTAGCCAAACTGCCGTCCACAGGTAACTTTGGAGCAAACATCACTACGGAAGGAGCAAAACCTTTTGAAACTGTATTTGAAGAACTGAAAAAAAATCCAAAAGGAGTAAATACCCTTTTGACAGGTAAAATAAGTGATGTATGCCAAAACAAAGGTTGCTGGATGCAGGTAGAAACCGAAGATAAAAAACAGTCCTTGCATATTACCTTCAAAGACTATGGCTTTTTTGTACCCAAAGATGCCGCAGGAAAAACTGCTTTCTTCAAGGGTATAGCCAAATATGATACCACCACAGTAGAAGACCTCAAAAAAATGGCAAAAGAGGAAGGAAAATCTGACGAAGAAATTAAAAAAATCACTAAACCTGAAATAAATGTAAGTTTTGTAGCCGAGGGGGTAGTAATCAAATAGTATTTGAATATCATAGTAACAAAACATATAAACAAATTAAAACCTGCCAAAATAACATATTTAGCAGGTTTTTTCGTTAGTTTCTTTTAAGAATACTACAACAAATTATTCTCAACAAACTGTTTGCAGTATTCTTTTATCTCATTTCTTACACTTCGGAATGCGGCTTCAATTTCTTCTTTTGTACCTTTTACTTTGGCAGGGTCAGGAAAATTGTGATGAAACTTTTTAGCTTTACCCGGAAAGTATGGACAGCGTTCTTTGGCATTATCACATACTGTAATTACAAAGTCAAAATCAATGTGCATGTATTCATTAACATTATTTGAGGTATGATTGGATATATCAATACCGTCTTCCTGCATAATAGCAATAGCATTCGGGTTTACTCCATGAGTTTCTACCCCTGCACTGTACACGTCTGCCTTGTCTTTGGCAAAATATCTTAAATATCCTTCTGCCATTTGGCTTCGGCAACTATTCCCTGTACAGAGAACTAATATTTTCTTTTTTTCCATAATGATTAGGTTAGACAAAAATAGTTTTAACAACAACCAGAGTTAGTATCACAACAGGAATTATTAAGAATTTTCAAGTCTGATAATCGTATTTTTTGCTTTTCTGGTGGAATGCCACATTTATCTGTGGCTAGGCAAGCTGTAGCTGTATTTTTGAGAATAAAGCATGTTCCGTCAAAATCAAGGTTATATTTACCTATGGTTTCACTTTGGTATTCTACTTCAATATCAGCATCTTCTAATTCAATGTGTTTTTCTGAAAGTTCAATGATATGGAGCAATTTTGAAGGTTTTAGCCTATGGTCTGTATCACCCGCGTACCATAACTGAAAATTGACTAATTTTTCAGTGCGAATAGTACCCCCGCAGTCTATGAAACGTTTGGTTATCATTCCCACTTCTGTAACGTGAAAATGTTCAGGAACAAAAGTTCCATTTTCTAACTTGAATACTACGTCATTTAATGTAGGTAGTATAGATTTTATTTCTGATAACTTCATATTGTTTTTTTAAGTTTTATTTGTTTAACAGCATTTATTTTCTGGGTTTTTAAGTTTTTTGCTTATTTGACTGAAATATTCTTCTATTGTGTTCATCGTATCTTTGTCAATACAATAACATGTTGTATTTCCTTCAATGCTTCCTTTTATGATACCTGCATTTTTGAGTTCTTTAAGGTGTTGTGAAACCGTAGGCTGGGCAAGCGGAAGCTCATTGACAAGTTCTCCGCAGATACACGAATTTACTTTGAGCAAGTGTTCAATAATGGCTATCCGTGCAGGATGTGCGAGGGCTTTAAGGAGCATGGCTATGGTGTTCTGTTCGTCTGTAAAAAGGTCTATTTTGCTGATACCCATATAGGAATGCTTTATTTTTATATTGCAATATTACGATAATGATTTTTAACCACCAAATAAAAATAAAAAAAGGCCATTTCGGTACAAACCACGTTCTACTCAATGGCCTTTACATTTATCAGTTTCCTACTTCACTGAGAAACTTCATTTTTACTAATCTGATTTCCCATTCTTCTATATCCTCTGCAAGATTTTTCTGTGCCTCTTCTACGCTGTCTGACTGAGCTTTCATAAAATAATCCAGTATTTCCTGCATTTTGTCCTGGTCAACTTTTTCTTTGATATAATAGTCTAAATTGAGTTTCGTACCTGAGTTGACAATCTGCTCTATATCGTCCAGTACTTCATCATAAGTAAGGGATTTGAGCTTGGCAATATTTTCCAGAGGTATTTTTCGGTCAATTTGTTGTATAATAAAGAGTTTGTTGGAGGTTTTAGTAGCAGGATTAGTACGTATTACAATTTCTTCCTCGTCTTTCTCTATGGCATTTTCTTTTACATAGTTTTTTATCAGTTCCATAAAGGGTTTTCCAAATTTTTGGAACTTGCCTTTTCCTACACCTACAATACTAAGAAACTCTTCTTCTGTGGTGGGCATACGGGTTGCCATATCTTCAATAGAAGGCTCTTGGAATATGACAAAAGGCGGGAGTTTTTTCTGAACCGAGATTTCCTTACGAAGTTTCATAAGTTTTTGGAATAATACTTCGTCATACGTTTTGAAATCTTCTAGTTCTATACTTTCGGCTTTTTCATGGTGATATTCTCTATCTTTGGAAACTTGTATGCTGTGTGGTGCGCGTAAAAAATTATGTCCTCTTTCCTGCATTCGGATAAAGCCATAAGTATCAATATCTTTTTTTACATAGTCATAGACTAATAAGTGTCTTACCACAGCTTCCCAGTCTTTTTCTGAAAGGTCTGCTCCTTTTTTATATACAGAGAGTTGGTCATGTCCAAAATCCTTGATAGCTTTTACTTCTGCTCCTGTAAGAATATGTACAAGGTGTTGTGAGGTACATTTTTCTTTGGTCTCAACTACGGCTTTAAGGAAAAGGGTTACATAGTCTTTGGCTTCAAAAGTTTCTCTGGGGTGCGTACAGTTGTCGCATTTACCACTTTTTTTACAAAGATTTTCGTCATACTCTTCTCCAAAATAATGCAGTAAAAATTTTCGTCTGCAAATAGAAGATTCGCAGTAGGCTGCCATTTCCATCAGGAGTTGTTTGGCGGTTTCCCGTTCGCTGAGACTTTTGTCTTTCATGAACTTTTCTAATTTTACAATATCCTGATAGTTGTAGAACATGATACATTTTCCTTCCATACCATCTCTGCCTGCACGCCCCGTTTCTTGATAGTATCCTTCTAAACTTTTGGGTACGTCGTAGTGAATAACATAGCGGACATCAGGTTTGTCTATACCCATTCCAAAGGCAATGGTAGCGACAATAACATCTACATCACCATTAAGGAACTTGTCCTGATTGGTTTCGCGGGTATGGCTGTCCAATCCTGCATGATACGGGAGGGCTTTTATACCATTTACATTGAGGGTTTCTGCTATTTCTTCTACTTTTTTACGGCTGAGACAATATACGATACCTGCCTTGTTTTTGTTTATCTTGGCGTGTTTGATAATTTCTTTTATAGCATCAACTTTTGGGCGTACTTCATAATAAAGGTTATTTCTGTTAAAACTAGATTTGAATACCTGTGCATCTAACATTTGCAGGTTTTTCTGAATATCTGCCTGTACTTTGGGAGTTGCTGTGGCTGTGAGGGCTATAATAGGTATATCTTCTCCTACCTGACTGACAACCTGTTTTATTTTACGGTATTCTGGACGGAAGTCATGCCCCCATTCTGAAATACAGTGGGCTTCATCTACGGCAAAAAAACAAATTTTGACCTGTTTTATAAAATCTATAAATTCGGCTTTTACCAGTGTCTCGGGGGCAACATACAACAGTTTTACCTGCTGGTTTTTTACCCGCTCCCGTATGGCATTGGCTTCTTTTTTAGAAAGTGAGCTGTTTAGAAAGTGGGATTCTATACCATTTCCGTTAAGTTGGTCTACCTGATTTTTCATTAAGGCAATCAGTGGTGAGATTACCACCGCCATACCTTCCATGATAATAGCAGGCAACTGATAACATATAGACTTTCCTGCCCCTGTGGGCATAATAACAAAAGTGTCTCGTTTTTCTAAAATGTTGCGGATAATACTTTCCTGATTACCACGAAAAGAGTTATGCCCAAAATACGTTTTGAGAGTATCTAATAAAATGTCTTTCATATCTGGATAACGAACCTGTAACAAGGTAGTTCAAATTTGGATTATAAAACTAATATACAGCAAAAAATAATAGGCGTGCTGGATTTCTGAAAAAAATAAGAAAATATCTAAGCAGATACAATGTATCTTTTTGATAATGAGCAATAAAAATTTTTACAGTTGTTTGCTGTTTATCAGATGTATGAAGGTATCATAATAGTTCAGGCGGTTGTATCTTGCATGTATCCAGACCTTGTAATACAGGATAACGGAACTAGGCCACTTCTGGTTGGCTTTGAAGATACATTTACGCACTAAGGTTGCGAGTGCCTTGTCCTGAATAGTCCTTCCGTTTTGGCAGAGATACTGTAAAATTTGAATGAAATACATATCAGACTTAGCGGTTTTTTGCGTCAAAAACTGTTTATGTTCTTTTTGAATATTCTCTAATTTTTTAACACATTCCTGATGTTCTCCTTTATCAAATAAAATAACTGCACTTAATAGTCGTGTAGCAAAAATATATTCTTCTGCCATGTTCATAAAACCTTTGTGCTGGAACAGTTTTTCGCACAGGTCGGCGGCTTTGTCATACTCTTCAAAAGAAAAATACCCGATGATAAGGTTAATCATAGTAATTAACTCAAAGTGGGTATTGTAAAATTTGTTTTTCTTTTTGGAGGCTTTCTGATAAAAATCCGCAAACTCATGGATATACTCTTTGAGAGTACCTTTGGCAGTATGAATAACATATAGGTTTTTGTGATACAGAAACTCGTAAGAGTTTAGGTATATTTTGTCATATCTTTCAAGTTCTTGCCATAACTTTTCGTTCTGTTCTAGAGCGCCGTCAAGGTCATTATTATAAATCAGAATGTTTGTATATAGATCCATAAGAGCGATTTTTTTGTCATGATTGGCTTCATTAAAAACTTCGTCCTTTTCCATAGCAGAAAACTGTTCAAGAAAATAATCCTTCGCGTGCGCGTACCGTTCTTGCTGAAGCAGTAAGTGCAGGATATTACTGGTGATAAATATGCGTACTCGTCCAGAGCGAGAAATAGTACCCCTAACATTCAGTTTATTAAAAAGACGCTCTATACTATGCTTAAACTCATGATAATTGCTAGAAAAGTTGATTTTTTTAAGTTCTAATGTAGCCCGTGAGATATAATCATCTATTTCTCTGAGTTCGGCTTCTTTTTCCAGCGTAAATTCACGTTGTTTTCTTAACTCTGTAGTATCTTCATAGAGTATATTTTGTTTTAAGTTAATGAGTTGCGTTAAGGCATGTACAACTAATTCATTTTCTTCTATGATTTCTGCATTTTTAAGTGCTTTTTCAGAAAAATACACGGCTTCCTCGCCCATGTTTTTACGGCTTAAAATATGAGAACAAGCTAAATTTACATAAATACCTGTTTCAATATCAGTGTCGTAGTGTATAAATACTAGTGTTTTGGTGAGTAATTCTAACAATCGGTTTTTTAACTTATAGAAAGCGTTAGCATTGTTACTCAGACCTAATTCTTCTATAATTTGCTCATTAGAAAGCTTATTCTCGTGAATGAGGTTAAAGAGTTGCAGATATTGAGTTTCTTCCTCATCCTTTAGTTTTTTACTGAGTGTTCTAAAAGTTCTTACTTCGCCTTTATCTAAATTACGAATGATGGTTTCTAATAATTCCATAAATAGTGCATTTTAGATGCAGTGTGCAAAGATATAATATATTTTCAATCATTACCATACTACAATATAAAAATATCTGATAGTTTGGTAAGAAAAATAAAGTAAAAATAGAAACACGTTAAATAATTATGTACTTTTGCAATTTATGCAAGTTGTTTTAGAAATATTACGCTATACTATTCCTTCCTTAGTTGTTTTTGTAGGAGTTTATCTGCTGGTAAGGAGTTTTTTAACCCAACAATTAGAGCGTGAACGCTTACGTGTGCGTTTGGAAGCGCAGTCCCAGACCTTACCCTTAAAAATGGCGGCTTATGAAAGAGCTTCTATTTTTTTACAAAGAATAGCTCCCGAGAGCAGTATTCCAAGACACAGTAATCTTGGGACCATTCCCGCCATGATGCTGCACCGCAATCTTGTAGAAGAGATACGCATAGAATTTGAGCACATATCTTCACAGCAAATTTACATGAGTATAGAAGCATGGGCTAATGTGATTATGGCAAAGGAACAGACTTTAACCTTACACCATCGCGTACTCAGTCGTATGGACGAAAATAGCACTAATATTGATTTTGCCAAAGCTATTTTTGAACTTTGTGCAGAAGAAAATATCTATCCCAGTAAGATAGCCCAGGAATTTCTAAATAAAGAAGTAAGTAAAATATTGTAATTTTTTATATGATGATTATCATAGCTATCATTGTATCAGCGTATTTGATAGGTTCTGTTCCTACTGCGGTATGGATAGGCAAAGCTTTTTACAAAATAGACATTCGTACTATGGGTTCAGGTAATTCGGGAAGTACCAATACTTTTCGTGTACTGGGTGCAAAAGCAGGTATTGCCGTTCAGATTATAGATATATCCAAAGGTATACTGGCAGTGAGTTTGTCGTATTTGACAGCAACAGAAAAACTGCCTGATTTTTTTACAGATACACAATATCCGCTCTTACCTTTACAGATGACACTGGGTATGAGTGCAGTAATAGGGCATGTATTTCCTGTTTTTGCACAGTTCAGGGGAGGTAAAGGAATAAATACCCTGCTGGGTGTAATGCTGATCATAAATTGGCAGATTGCTCTACTCTGTCTGGTAGTGTTTTTTATTGTACTCATAGCTTCAAAATTTGTTTCTCTGAGTTCTATGTGTGCTGTATTGTTTTATCCTGTTATTACTGTACTGTTCAATACCTTTGGGAATTATGCCTATCACGCATGGTTTATTCTGTCAGGGTTTGGAATATTTTTGTTTGTGGTGTATACACACAGAACCAATATCCGCAGACTGCTTAGCCGTACAGAAAACAAGGTAAAATTACCGGTATAACCAATGAGTTTTCACGTTCTTTGCTTACATGTTTTCGGACTGAGTCTATAATCCCTGATGGAATATTTTTCAGTGCTTTTAAGTGCATACCGTTTTGTGTTCATATAGCGTTTCAGATATAAAGATAACATATTTTTTGAGAACAAAACGACCTTCTTGCAAGAAGGTCGTTTAATAAGATATTCAATAGATAGCCGTGCCTTAGTACATGCCGCCACCCATTCCGCCCATGCCACCACCAGCAGGCGTAGCAGGTTCTTCTTTGGGTTCGTCAGTAATTACGCATTCGGTAGTAAGAAGTAGAGATGCTACAGAAGCGGCATTTTCTAATGCAATGCGAGTTACTTTGGTGGGGTCAATAACACCAGAACTGAAAAGATTTTCAAAAGTTTCTGTACGAGCATTGTATCCAAAATCTCCTGAACCCTCTAATACTTTCTGAACAATTACAGCACCTTCATTACCTGCATTAGTAACAATACAACGTAAAGGTTCTTCTAACGCTCTGCGAATAATATCAATACCTGTTTTTTCATCAGCGTCATCATACTTTATGTTGTTTAAGGCTTCAATAGCACGTACCAATGCTACACCACCACCGGGAACTATACCTTCTTGAACAGCCGCACGAGTAGCATGTAAAGCGTCATCTACACGGTCTTTTTTCTCTTTCATTTCTACTTCTGTGGGTGCACCAATGTATAATACAGCTACACCACCGGAGAGTTTTGCTAAGCGTTCTTGTAATTTTTCTTTATCGTAATCAGAAGTAGTATTTTCAATTTGGGACTTGATTTGGGCTACTCTTGCTTTAATATCAGATTCTTTACCTTTTCCTTCAATTAGGGTAGTATCATCTTTGTCTATAATTAATTTACCCACACGTCCTAATACATCTAAGGTAGCATTTTCTAATTTGTAACCACGTTCTTCGGAGATTACTGTACCGCCTGTAAGCACAGCGATGTCTTCCAGCATAGCTTTGCGTCTGTCGCCAAAACCAGGGGCTTTTACAGCAACCACTTTAAGAGCACCACGGATACGGTTCAATACTAAAGTAGCTAGTGCTTCGCCTTCAATATCTTCTGCAATGATAAGCAAAGGGGCGCCTGTCTGTACTTGTTTTTCCAATATAGGAAGGAGTTCCTTCATGGAAGAGATTTTTTTGTCGTAGATAAGTACATGAGCGTTTTCATATTCCACGAGCATTTTTTCGGCATCGGTTACAAAGTAAGGAGATAAATAACCGCGGTCAAACTGCATACCTTCTACGGTTTTTACATACGTTTCACGACCTTTGGCTTCTTCAATAGTAATTACCCCGTCTTTGCCTACTTTGCTCATAGCGTCAGCAATCATTTCACCGATTTCAGTGTCATTGTTAGCAGAGATAGTACCTACTTGTTTGATTTCGTTGTTATTGGAAATACTTTTGGATTGCTTTTTAAGATGCTCTATAACTGCGCTTACTGCTTTGTCTATACCGCGTTTTAAGCTCATAGGATTAGCACCAGAGGCTAAATTTTTCAAGCCTGCGGTTACAATAGCTTGGGCTAATACAGTAGCTGTTGTTGTACCGTCACCCGCAAGGTCTGCGGTTTTTGATGCGGCTTCTTTAAGCAACTGAGCACCCATATTTTCAATAGGGTCTTTAAGTTCTATTTCTTTAGCTACAGTAACACCGTCTTTGGTTACAGTGGGAGCGCCAAACTTTTTGTCAATTACCACATTGCGTCCTTTGGGACCTAAGGTAACTTTTACAGCATTGGCTAAAGCATCTACGCCTTTTTTTAATTTTTCGCGTGCTTCGCTGTCAAAATTGATGATTTTTGCCATATTTTTTTTAATTTTTTGTTGTTGAGGAAATGAATAAAATAATGTTGAATAGATTGAAGTTAAAACTGTTAAATCACCGCAAAGATGTCTGATTCTCTCATAATAAGGTAATCTTCACCGTCAATGTTGACTTCTGTACCGGCGTATTTACCATATAGTACAGTGTCCCCTACTTTTACAGTGATGGCTTCATCTTTTTTGCCAGGTCCTACGGCTACAATAGTACCTCTTTGAGGTTTTTCCTTGGCAGTGTCAGGAATAATGATACCTGATGCAGTTTTCTCTTCTGCGGGAGCGGGCTTTACCACCACTCTGTCTGCTAATGGTTTGATTTTTACTTCCATAATACTTTACTTAATTTGAGTTAGTGAATTAGCACTGTGCTACGCCGAGTGCTAATTGTGTTCCAAAAGTATGGTTTTTAAGTATAGGTTGTATATTAAATTTTTGTAAATTATTGATAATCAAGTATTATTTTTTGCATACGTGATTATTTTCAATTATAGTATCTACCCGAAAAGTGAAAAAATGTCATATTTATACCCTGACAAAAGTATGACAAAATAACTTTTTCTCTCCATAAACCATATTTAACATGATTTTGAAATATAATTGAAATAAATTTCATTTTTTTCTTATTGATAATCAGTTAGTTTTTAGGTTAAGTGTAACCAATTTCAAAATAAAGTTGTATATTAGCACGTTAATAATACTAAACTATGAAAAAATTATTCATTATTGCTGTTGCTCTGTGCTTAATGGGTGCTATAACAGTTTATGCCCAAAATAATTCCTCTACTACAATTGTAAATGTATCTCAACCTTCTGATGATGCAGGTGAAATTGCTTTTGAGGAAGAAACCCATGATTTTGGTACACTAACCCAAAAAACTGCCCCAAATAACAAAATTTCTCATGAATTTGTTTTTACAAACACAGGAAAAAAACCTATAAAAATCTCTCAAGTAACGGCTTCTTGCGGTTGTACCACTCCTAAATGGTCATCTGAACCTATTCAGCCTGGTAAAAAAGGTACTATTCTCGTAGAATATGATGCTTCACGATTGGGTTCATTCCACAAAGCTGTAACCATTACTTCTGACGCCAAAACACCTTCCAAAATTATTTTTATCAAAGGTGTAGTAGAACAGCCTGCGGCAACTTCTCCTATTATTACCCCAGGAAATCTGCCCAAACTGTAAAGCAAAAAACATTCAAGAAACTCAAAAACGGAAAAGTACTTTTACTCTTCCGTTTTTTTTGTTATGTAACTGAATATTCTCAGCGAACGCACCTATATCACAGAAAAAATTTCTATGAATTAGAAAAAGGTAAAAGAGTAAATTGTATGAATAATTATTTCACTTCTTCTTTAAGAATAACTGCAACAGTATGCCTACTCGCGCACACTAATTTTTGATTTTTGTCATAAATTTTAATTTCCCAAACTTGTGTTTTTCTGCCAATATGCAAAGGTTCAGTTCTGCCAAACACATATCCTTCGGTTACACTCCGTATATGATTCGCATTGATTTCCAAACCCACACAATAAAATTTGCTTTGGTCTACGCACAAGTAAGCCGCCGCACTGCCTAACGTTTCTGCCAGAACCATAGATGCTCCGCCATGCAGTAAACCCGCAGGCTGTTTTGTACGCATATCCACAGGCATTTTTGCACACAAGTAGTGTGAACCTACTTCAGTAAATTCTATTCCCAGATGACTTACTAATGTATTCTGACAGCGCACATTCAAGATTTCAGGCGTTATGTTTTCAGGAAAAACAGATTGCATATCTTTGTATAATGAAATGGTTTTTAATTAAGTTAGTAAAAATATATCAATACATGCTTTCACCACTGCTCCCCAACGCATGCAGATTTACACCTACCTGCTCGGAGTACATGATTCAAGCGATACAAAAATACGGTATTTTTAAAGGAACATGGAAAGGATTAAAAAGAATATCCCGATGTCACCCTTGGGGAGGGCACGGGTATGACCCGCTCACCTGAAAAAATTCATAAGGTTCTATTATTCAGTTGAATTTGCCTGTTCTCAGTTTTCTGAAATTGGCTATCCACATCTTCGGGCGAACTTCGGAGCACATTCCTGTCAACCTGCACAAAAGTTTGATAGGAACACTCAGCTTCAAATTTGCACGTCACCGCCAATTGAGGCAACACGCTGTTAGCACCAGTTGTTATTATC
>CALIZB010000140.1 GCA_938028625.1 uncultured Bacteroidia bacterium
TTGGCTAAATATCCTCTAAACCGCATTACATCAGCATGATAAAAACGATTAGATTTTTGGAGTTCTATCAATACTTTGCTCATTTCGCCATTTTCTTCAGTAACATGGGCAATAAAGTCTAATCGTTGAACACGAATAGGCAAATCATCATGGGTAACGGTTTTTTCTTGGGGTAAAAGGGTAATTTGAGTGATTTTTTTACCGATAATAATCCCGATAAAGCGTTTCGCCACCTCTTCATCTTCCATTAAATACTTGAAAACTGCATCATATATGGGATTCGCAATGTATATCATATCGCAAAGATACTAAATATGAGTTATCAGGCGGAATAATACGTACCTTATCTGTCTATGATTATACTTTATGTTATTACGATACCTTTCATAGTTTATACAATAATGCTACTGCATAAGCAGTTATACCTTCTTCTTTACCTACAAATCCTAATTTTTCATTAGTAGTAGCTTTGATAGATATATCATCGGGAGTTAGGCAGAGTATTTCTGCAATAACCTTTTGCATCTGGGGAATATAAGGGTTTATTTTTGGTTTCTCTGCACAAAGCGTGGCATCTATATTACTGATTTGATAGCCTTTGCCTTGGATAAGTTCATACACTTTGGCTAATAGTTTTTTGCTGTCTATACCCGCATATTCAGGGCTTGTGTTAGGAAAATGATAACCAATATCCCGCAGACTAGCGGCACCTAGCAATGCATCACAGATAGCATGTAGGAGTACATCTGCGTCAGAATGTCCTACGCAACCTTTGTGATGTGTTAATTGTACTCCGCCCAACCATAAATCTCTGCCTTCTGCCAAAGGGTGAACGTCATAGCCAAAACCAATTCTGTATTTCATAAGTTTATATGCTTAATTTGTTGTACTGTAATTAGGGGCTTCATTAGTAATTTGAACTCCATGTGGGTGGCTTTCTCTCACACCTGCATTGGTAATACGTACAAATTGTGCTTTCTCTTGTAGCTCTTGAATATTTTTACAACCGCAATATCCCATACCTGCACGCAATCCTCCTACTAATTGATACACTACTTCGGAAAGGTTGCCTTTGTACGGCACTCTGCCTACTATGCCTTCGGGAACAAGTTTTTTTACATCATCTTCTACATCTTGAAAATATCTATCTTTTGAACCTTTTTGCATAGCTTCTAACGAACCCATGCCTCTATACATTTTGAATTTACGCCCTTCGTAGATAATAGTATTTCCCGGACTTTCTTCTGTACCTGCAAATAAAGAACCTGCCATGATTACACTTGCACCCGCCGCGATAGCTTTGGGAATATCTCCTGTATAACGAATTCCCCCATCAGCGATAATAGGAATACCTTGTGGAATAGCTACAGACGCCGCATGTAAAACAGCAGATAGCTGAGGTACACCTACTCCTGTTACAATACGAGTAGTACAAATACTCCCTGGACCTACTCCTACTTTTATAGCATCTGCACCTGCTTCAATAAGTGCTTTACAGGCTTCCGCTGTGGCAATATTTCCTGCTACCAAAGGTAAATCTTTAAACGTTTTGCGTACCGTTTTAACCGCATCAAGTACACCTTGCGAATGCCCGTGTGCAGTATCAATAGTGATTACATCTACACCTGCTTCTTCAAGTAAGCGTATTCTATCTAATATATCAGGAGTTACGCCTACGGCTGCGCCTACACGAAGTCTACCCAAATGGTCTTTACACGCATTAGGTCTGTTTCTGCGGTTGAGAATGTCTTTGTAAGTAATCAATCCTTTGAGCATGTACTCACTATTGACAACAGGCAGTTTTTCTATTTTATGTTGACGTAAAATCTCTTCAGCTTCTTGTAAAGTAATACCTTCTTGTGCCACAATTAAATTTTGGTGCGTCATTACTTCTACAATTGGTCTTTTGTCTGATAACTCAAAACGTAAATCTCGGTTAGTTACTATACCTACTAATTTACCTTGTGAGTCTACTACGGGAATGCCCCCAATTTTATTTTCTTGCATCATTAACCTAGCATCTCCTACGGTAGCCGTATCTTTCAGCACTACGGGGTCTATAATCATGCCACTTTCAGAACGTTTTACCTTGCGTACTTGTAATACTTGTTCTTCAATAGGCATATTTTTATGTAAAAAGCCTAATCCCCCTTCTTGTGCCATAGCAATTGCCATTCTGTATTCTGTAACGGTATCCATCGCCGCACTAACAATGGGAATATTCAAGGTTATCTGACGGGTAAGTTTAGTTTTAGTATCTACTTCACGGGGTAATACCTCCGAATGTGCAGGAATTAACAATACATCATCATACGTTAATCCCTCATAACTGATTTTATTCTGCAAAAACATTTGCAAAAATAGATACAAAACATTTTTTTTCAAAAAATCATTGAGTTTTTTACGTCTGACAACTATTATAACATAACTTCATACTCTATTTTCGGACACACAGGATATAACAAAGGCTAAAAACAGATTTTTTAATGCTTAATACGTTTGAAAACATCACTATCGGTTATTGATGAGAAAAAAATGAAAAATATTGCATCAAAAATTTGGTGATGTCAACTTTTTTGTCTCGTGAATTAAATCGTCTATATGTTAGTTATGAAAAAAACAATGTTAATTCTAATATTGGTGATTTCTGCCAATATTGTATGGTACAGTGGATGTGTACCCTGTGAGGATGCAAAAGATTGTATAAACAATCAGGGCAGAGCTTATAATTTCTCACCCGAAGAAGAGAAAGTGCTGGAAAAAATACAAAAGGCATCACAAGAAGCAAAGCAAAGTGTTTCACAAAGCAAAACAACCATTGTTTCTCCTGCAAACAATTCTAATCCTTATGAGTACGTAGGCATTACACATAATAACATCTTGGATACTTTTGCAAGTAAATTCAGTACTATTGTAGACTCATCTGTTCCTGTATCTTTCACTTTACCTGATGGTACTATTCTTACGGGAAATAGCCGTAACGAGAAATTGGCAGTTTATACCGTAAAATACAGTTATAACATCAACAACCCTATTAACTACAATAGTCTTCTTAATTATGTTTCTTATTTTGATAGAAATACTGCTCCTGATAACAATTACATAGACAATATGATGGTTGTCTTCCAAAATACAGGCTATACGGCTTTTCAGACTAATGTTCTTAAAATTTATTTCAAAACACTACTGCTTTTGAATGATAACGTAAATTCGGCAATTACATTTTCTGTGGCTACGGAAAATATTATCAATAACAGCAGTTTATCTGATGCAACCAAAGAAAAAATACTAGTTGCTGTTACAACTGCTAAATACAGCACTTATTATTGGCAAAAAGATACAGAAAATAATGGCACATGGAATCAGAACAGTAGTTACCGAATTAATTGGTTTAAAGCGATAATGGGCGGAGTTCTTGACGGATTAGGTGCAGGTGCGGGATGCGCGGTTTGTGTTGCGGCATGCCCACCATGTGCAGCATTAACAGGTGGCTTTGCTTCAGCGGTAGCTTGGGTAGTTTAGATTTTTCATGAGTACATGCAAAAAAACAGACATATTCTTGTATGTCTGTTTTATTATATTAACTTTGTGTTATGCGTTTTAGTGTATTAGTTTTACTTACAGTATTTTGCTTTGGGTATACTTTTGCTCAAGAAATTGAACAAAGCAGACATTATCTGGGCTTGCATTATGGCATACAGATAACAAGATTACAGGAAAAAAATAACCTTCGTTTTTACAATAGTATGCCATACGCAGAAAGAGAAGGTGGTGTTCAGTACAGATATATTTTACATCAGCAGAATAAAACAAATCTTACTTTGCATACAGAGTTCCTCGGTAGTATGAAAGGGGGATATTATGAATTACAAAATTATGGTACAATACTTTTTGAACAACGTTTTACACAGTTTAATTTGGGATTAATGGCAACTTTCACAGGTGAAGGTAAAGGTATACATTTAGGTATAGGTGCTGGGCTACGTAAAAATACTTTGTTTTTCAGCAGTACTCAGCATACTGCTGTTCCTGACTTTAACTTTAAGATGAAGTATCCTGGTGCAGGTTATATTTCATTATCCAATTATTATGGTATGGAAGCGTATTATGATATAATAAGCACACCTCTTTGTACATACAGAGGGTTTGTATTTTTTAACTTTGAACAGGATTTGTACACTGATACTTTTATTTTTCGTTCTTATTATGCAGGTATAGGATTAGGATACGTATTCAATAAGAGAAAAACACTGAAAAAAATGTAAAGGTCTTGGCTTTCAGATTTTAGAATATTTTTGCAATCCATTCAATCAAGTCGCGTTCATGGGGAAGAGAGGCTTTTTTTCGGGTCATTTCATTTCCTAAACAACTGAAAGCTATCCATTCACCGGTTTTTGGGCTATGATAATAACCTGAAAATGTTTCTACGCCATAAATACTTCCTGTTTTTGCGTATGTTCTACCATTAAGGTAAGGGCTGTATAATCTTTCGTAAGCTGTTCCACAGACACCAGGTACAGAAAAAGTTTTAAGATACTCTTCAAAATAAGGTTTATGATACATGTATTCTAACACTTTTATCATCAAATCGGGGCTAATTTTATTACAATGTGAAAGTCCGCTACCGTCTGCAAGGTCAAAGTATTGTGTGCCTGTGGCTTGTTCTACAAAATGCCTAAAACAAACCATACTATTGGTATAGTTACCTTTTCCACCCATTTCTGCGCCTATTTTTAAGAAAAACGCATCAGCATACATATTGTTGCTGTTGTTGTTTACAGGATAAAGCAACTGAAATATATTTTTGGACTGATGCACAAACAGCGTATCTGTGCCTTCTTTGGAAAAATCTGCAATTTCATATACGGGAATAGCATGCCCTTTGAGTTTTATACCTTTTTTTTGCCATGTATCGGTAAGTGCATCTAAAAAATACTGCGTAGGATTACAAACCGCAAAATCATCTTCATATTTGCCATGTAAAATGCCAATGTTTCCTTTGACTACAAACTTATAAGAATTTGGTTCGCGAGATACTTTAACCTGCGTCCATGTACCGCCTGTGGTAACACATTCATTTTTTATGAGTACATGCTTTGTTTTAGGATAGGTTTCAATGTAAGCATATTTGTTAATTTTTGTAGGAATAACGCGTATTGTTACTTGGTTGTCGTTGAAAGAGAACGCTTTATTTTCTGTATTCCACCATTCATGAGCAAAACTGGGATAATCTCTATCAGGTTTGGGAAATTCTATATCTATTAAGCTATCATCAGCAATGATAGAACCGTTAATGGTATGAATACCTTTGGCTTTAAGCGTATCTACCCATTGTTCAAACACGGCAAAAGGATTATTGTCATATAATCTACCTGAAAAAGAAGGGTCGCCACTACCTACAATAATCAAATTACCATGTAAAACGCTATCTTTTATTTCTCCTTGAATAAGAAATGGAGTTTTGAAACAAAAATCTTTACCTAAATATGCCAGCGCGCAAGCAGAGGTTAGTACTTTTAGATTAGAAGCAGGCTTGAATAGTTTTTCTGTATTGAGTTCATACAAACTTTCTTTATGAGTAATAGAGTACACTTTTATTCCAAAAACGCCCTGCGGGTTAAGTGATTTAAGTACTCTTAATTTTTGTTCTATACCTTTTTTGAGTTGTTCTTTGGCTATTTTTCTTTTTTCAAGGCTATCTGTATTCTGTGCAGAGAGTCCTGTATAAAGAATGAAGTTAAGAACAATAATACTCCATTGTACTTTCATTTGAGCAAAGATATAAAACAACCGTGTAAAGTTTGCATTCATCAGAAAAGTAAAAAGTATATAAAAGTGTTCTGTAATATTTTTAGATTTGATAAATAACGAGTTACAAAAAAAATAAAAAAAAGTATTGACAAGATAAAAAACATAATGTAATTTTGCAGTCCAATTTCTAATAAAAAGTATTGCCCGATCGTCTAACGGTAGGACCGCAGATTTTGGTTCTGCTTGTGGGAGTTCGAATCTTCCTCGGGCAACTTTTTTATTTTTGCCAAAATAGATGCTGACATCATGTCTGAGTATATTAAATTCTTTGCAGGTACTGTTTCTCGCCAATTAGCAGAAGATATAGCGGCGAACTTCGGAACACATTTAGCCAAATACGAAATAGCCCGTTTTTCTGACGGAGAAATTCAGCCTAACATATTAGAATCTGTACGTGGACATGATATATTCATTATTCAGTCTACCGTTCCGCCTGCGGATAATCTCATGGAATTATTGCTTACCATAGATGCGGTACGCAGGGCTTCAGCAAAAACCATCAATGTAGTTATACCTTATTTTGGCTACGCCCGTCAGGACAGAAAAGACAAACCTCGTGTATCTATTGCGTCCAAACTTATTGCGAATATGCTTACTTCTGCGGGAGCTTCTCGCGTTATGACCATGGACCTGCACGCGGGACAAATACAAGGTTTTTTTGATATTCCTCTTGATCATCTTAATGCAACGGCTGTTTTTTTACCTTATTTGCAAAATCTAAATATAGAAAATCTTGTTATTGCGGCACCTGATGTAGGAGGCGTAGGTAGAGCAAGATTATATGCTAAACACCTCAAAGCAGAAATGGTATTGATTGATAAGCACCGTGTACGTGCTAATGAAGTAGCGTCTATGGAAGTTATTGGAGATGTAAAAGGTAAAAATGTAATATTGGTAGACGATATATGCGATACCGCCAATACCCTATGTAAAGCGGCTGAAATCCTTATAGAAAGAGGTGCAAAAACTGTAAGAGCATGTACTACTCATGCCATTTTATCTGGTAACGCGGTAGAGCGTATTACTCAATCTGTTATGCAAGAAATTCTTGTTACCAACACAGTGCCGAATATCAAACCTTTTGAAAAACTTAAAATGTTGAATATCGCACCTGTGTTTGCCAAGGCAATTAGCAATATCATACATCACGAATCTATCAGTTCATTATTTATTGATTAAACAAAGTTATGGAAGTATTATCAATTAGTGGTACCCTACGTGGTACAGGAAAAAAAGATGCGAAAGCTGTACGCAGTCAAGGTAACGTACCCTGTGTTATTTATGGTGTACGCCCCGAACCTATTCATTTTTCAACAGCACTCCTTAATTTTAAGGATATTGTCTATACACCTGACGTTAAGTTTGTAGATATTCAGATAGGTAACGAAACTATCCGTACTATCCTTAAAGATGTGCAGTTTCATGTATTAACCAATGAAGTCATTCATGCAGATTTCTTAGAAATTTCTGAAAACAAAAAAATTGTCATGCAAATTCCTGTTTCTTTTACAGGTAGAAGTGTGGGAGTAAGTAAAGGAGGTAAGTTATTACCTAAAATGCGCAAACTTAAAGTAAAAGCACTTCCCAAGAATATGCCTTCCACCATCAATATAGATATCACTGATTTAGACGTGGGTAAGTCTATTCGTATAGGCGATATTCAGGCAGAAGAATATGAGATTATGCACAACAAATCTATTCCTGTGGTTAGTGTAATTGCTACCCGTGCTATGGTTTCTGCCGCTACTACTGCCGCCAAGAAATAAAGCTATATACCGTTACTTTAAATTAAAACAATGGTCAGGAAGCATATCTTGTTTTCCTGACCGTTTTTTTGAATGATTAACTTTAATCTGTCTTTCCCCGCGTTTAATGGATAATTCCTAAATCTGTTCAGCTGTTGAGCAAGTCCATGGCATTTTGTTTTGCAGATTCTGTAACCTGACTACCCGCTATCAGTTTGGCAATCTCATCTATACGCTCTTCTTTGTTCAGCTTTTTCACTTTGGTAACAGGCTGTTTGTTTTTTTGGTCTTTGTATACAAAAAAATGGGTGTTTCCTCTGCTCGCTACCTGTGCTAAATGTGTGATAGATAAAATTTGGTGATGTTTTGCGATTTTTTCTAATAATTTGCCTACTTTTAAGGCAACTTCTCCGCTTACCCCAGAGTCTATTTCATCAAAAATTAAGGTAGGGAGTTGCATTTTATCGGCAAGACTGGCTTTAAGGGCAAGCATAACCCTCGCAATCTCTCCGCCTGATGCAATTTTATGAATAGGACCAGGTTGTATGCCTATGTTCGTGGAAAGCAAAAATATCACGCTGTCTATACCATAAGCATGAGGTTTGTATTTTTTGCTGTCTAATTCAATCCAGCCATCTGGTTGTTCATTGATATAACTTTGTACTACTAACTTGGGCGAGTTAATACCTACTTGTTTCAAATTTTCTTCTATGGCTTTTGAAAGCGCATCTGCGGCTTTTCTTCGTTTCTGATAGAGTTTTAATGCAAGTGTGCTGGCTTCTTTACATAATTTTTCTTTTTCTTGTATAAGTGCTTCAATGTCTTCATCTATGGTTTCAATAGCATTGATTTTTTGCTGTAAGGTGTCTTTTTTTTCCATTAGTTCTTCTACGGACTGTATGCTGTGCTTGCGCATAAGAGTATAGTAAGTACCTATCCGCTGATGAATAAACTCTTCTCTTTTAGGGTCTGTATTGATATTATCCAAAAGTTCTGTCAGATGACTGGCTATGTCTTCTACTGTGTAGCGCAGAGCATTAAGGTCTTCGGATACTTTTTCTAATGCCTTGTAATACATACTTACTTTATCTATTTTTTGCTGACAGGTTTTAAGCACGGCATGAATATTACTTTCTCCTTCATACAAAACATTATGTGTAAAATGTATAGCTTCTGCAATTTTACTGGAATTTTCCAAAGTCTGCAATTCTGCTTCCAAATCAGCAAGCTCACCGGGCTGAATGTTAGCTTTTTCTAACTCTTCATATTGAAAATTGTAAAAATCTAAATTTTGTTTGTTTTGTACAGCTTCTTGTTTTTTCTGTTCAATAGTCTGTTCCAACTGATTGATAGCATCATACAAAGACTTAAATTTTTCTCTTTCAGCGGTAGCATTTCCGTACACGTCTAACATACGAAGCTGTTCTGCGGGGTGCATCAGTTCTTGGTCTTGGTCTTGTCCGTTAAAATCTACAAGATAGCTGGTGATATGCTTCAAAACTTGTAGATTAACAGGAGTATCATTGATAAAAGCCCGAGATTTGCCTGTATTAGTAATTTCCCTGCGGATAGTAATCTCTTCGCTTTTATCTAATTCATATTCTTCCATTAAAGTATGCACAATAGAATTAGGCTGTAACTTAAAGTTCGCTTCCACAAAGCATTTTTCCGCACCCTGACGGATTACAGCCGCATCAGCACGGTTGGCTAATACTAAGCCCAACGCTCCCATAAGAATAGATTTACCTGCACCAGTTTCTCCTGAAATAATGTTCAGTTCAGGTTCAAATTCAAGGTACAGTTCATCTATTAACGCATAATTTTTAATGTGCAAATAGTGTAACATGATTTTCTAGTTCTCTACTGCGGTATCCAGTACCACTTCGGCAATATTACTCACCGCAACTTCGTGTTTGTGGTAACGTAAATCTTCCAAAATCAGTTTTTCTGCACTGGTAAAAATGACGTATCCATGTATAGTAACTCCATCTTTTTGAATAACATTTACTTCTTTACCTTCTATTTTACCAAAGTTTTTGGTTAAAACTCTTCCTTTAATGCGTTCTTGACGTTTTCCCATATAGTTTATATTTTAAGCACACAAAAATAAAAAATGAACTTTATTTGCCAAACAATTCTACTTTTTTTGCAGACAATTGGTAAAAAAATAATGTCAAGTTTTGAATTAGTAAATTACCTGATTTATGCTGTGTAAAATACCTGAACTGTAGAGTATATCCGAATTGAGAACTTGTGCATTTTGCAGGTATATTTTTTTGTTTTTTATCTGCACAGATAATTTTTTCTTTGAAAGCGTTACTACTTCATTACTGCTCATCAAATCTATGAGGGAAAGGTGAGCAGGTATAATATGGTTTTCCAGCAGCTTTTTTACCTGTACGGTATTAGTAGTGTCTATTTTTTTATTTGCGATAAAAACTTTGAGGGTGCTGTCAGAGGGAATAAAAAGAGTGTGCTGCTCTTCTTCATTGTTTATCTTTTTTTCTAATTCGGGTACTTTGTGAAGCATACGTAAAAAATATGCTCCTGTTTTGAGTTTTTTTTCAATAGTGTTTTCCAGACCAGAAGGCGTGTTTAACTGTCGGATTTGTTCTTCTTCTGCTTTCCTGATGCTGTCTTTTACCCGCACCTGTTTGAGAGAGTCGTCTATGCGTTTTTGTCTTGCTTTTTTTTCTGCACTTTCCCTGCATGAAGTACCTAATAAAAGTATAGTCAGCATCAAATACATGTAGTATTTTATCATGTTACAAAAGTAAGGCATTATTGGTTTCTTCAATATAAAAAACTGTTTTTTTGTGTTCTTCAAAAATAGCACTTATGGCATTTGCTACACTGTTTTTTTCTCCGTACAAATAGGCTTTATGGCACAGTCCTGATACCAATTCTGCAAGATTAAGAATATCTGTAATAGCACCTCGGGTGTTGAGATAAGCAATAGTATAAATCTCTGAAAAATACAAACGGCGAAGAATATCTAAACGACCTGAAAAATCACTATTTTTTGCGGTATCAGAAGAGAACCATACTCCTGCTTCAACATTCCTAATTTTTTGTAGGATATTTATGTATTTCATAATACCTTTTGAAGTAGTTAAGAGGCTCAAAGAGAAATCCTGTTCTTGTACAGCCGTAAAAAATCTGTCATTGTATATGTTATGTGAAGGTGTATCTTTAAAGACCTCTGTGTTAAAATTATACCAAACTCTTCCCTTAGGTAGAGAATTAAGTTCTGTAATGTCTGTTTTTATGGTATTTTGCATAGGCAAACCACAAGGTAAAATTTTTATATTTGTTATAGGTTGTCCTTCAAAAGTATTCCATACGTATTGCGGTTCATTAGTGTATAAATTTTTAACTTCGTTCATGGTACAAGTATAATCAATATCTTAAAACTGTTGGATTAAAAAATTACGTATATTTGCAAGCCATTAACATAAACCTATGAAAATAGACAAAAAAAATACAAACGTACATACCTGGGACACCCATGCCTTTGATTTGGAAAATGATAACCTGTATGAATCTGTAGTGGCTTTGTCCAAAAGAGCATGTCAGATTGCCGCCCGTCAAAAAGAAGAACTTTATAATCGCCTTATGGAATTTAGCTCACATCATGATGGGGTAGATGAGATTCATGAAAACCGCGAACAGATTGAGTTTTCAAAATACTACGAAAAACAACCTAAACCCACTTTACAAGCTATATTTGAATTTTTAGAAGGCGAATACACTATTCAGTGTGAAGGAAGAGAATACAGACCTTTTTTGCACGTTAAATTAGAACGTGAGAAAAAAGAGAAAGAAAAAGAAAAGGAAGCTAAAAAAACTAGTAAAAAATAAAGTCTTTAATGCCTGTCCTGCAAGGTAAAAAAATTGTACTGGCTGTTTCAGGAAGTATAGCCTGTTACAAATCCGTAGAGCTACTCCGTTTGCTTATCAAGGCGGGGTCCGAAGTTCAGGTACTGCTCACCCCGTCTGCAAAGCATTTTGTAGGCGAACTTACTTTTGCTACACTCTCTAAAAAACCCGTATTCTCTACTATTTTTGACGAACAGAATACCCAGCACCATTGGGCAAATCATGTAGCGCTTGGTAAATGGGCAGACTTAATGATTATAGCGCCTGCTACTAATAACACTATCGCTAAACTTGCGTCAGGAATATGCGATAATATGGTGCATGCGGTATACCTTTCGGCTACCTGCCCTATCATTATTGCTCCCGCTATGGATTTGGATATGCACGAACACCCTTCTTTGCATAAAAATATTCAAATTCTCAAAGAATACGGAAATATTGTTTTACCTACTAATTCAGGTGAATTAGCCAGTGGTTTAATAGGTTACGGTAGAATGCTTGAACCTCATCAAATTATGGAATATGTTACGGATATGTTCATGCCTAAATGGAATAAACCTTTATCTCATAGAACCGTACTCATTACCGCAGGACCTACACAAGAACAAATAGACCCTGTCCGTTTTATCAGCAATTATTCCACAGGTAAAATGGGCTATGCCATAGCTAATGCTTATCTAAAACAAGGTGCAAAAGTGATACTTATCTCAGGACCTACGCATATTCCTGTACCTTATCATTCTAATCTCACTTTTGTAAAGATAAAAACAGCCCAAGAAATGTATGAAGCTACACAAAAATACTTTAATCTTGCTAATACTTTTGTTATGACAGCCGCCGTAGCAGATTACAAGCCCAAAACCAAAGCCACAGAAAAAATAAAAAAACAAAATGAAACAGATAATTTTACCATAGAACTTATTCAAAATCCTGATATTCTTAAATGGGTAGGAAATAATAAAAAACAAGGTGATTTTGTAGTAGGGTTTGCTTTGGAAAGCACTAATGAACAAGAATATGCACTCAAAAAACTACATTCTAAAAAAGCAGATATGATAATTATGAACTCCATCAATACTCCTAATGCCGCTTTTGGCGCGGATACTAACGAAGTACATATCTATACGCATACCCACCCTGAATATCATATTCCTAATACTTCTAAACAGGAGTTAGCTTATCTCCTTGTAAAATACATTGAGCAAGTTCAAGGAACAAAGTTTATATGAATATTCTACTCGTAAGTGCCACAGAATTAGAAATTAAACCTATTATTTGTCAATTAAACAATACTGTTACATCAAGCCCGTTTCTTTTATGTAAAGGCAGATATTTTACGCATGAACTTTCTGTACTTGTTACAGGAATAGGCATGGTTAATACTGCTTTAAAGTTATCTCCCATATTAGCACAGCATAAATACGATATAGCTATTCAAGTAGGTATAGCAGGCAGTTATATGCGTGAGCGCGAGTTAGGCTGTGTAGTAGAAATTATTCAGGAAAACTATGCTGATTTAGGCGCAGAAAGCAAGGAAGGTGAACTTTTAGACTTAAAGACATTAGGTTTTGCAAGTTTTGTAAATAAAAAACCTTATTTTAATTCTTTTGATAATCCAAAATATTCAGAGCTAGGCATTCCCAAAGTTATATCTAATACAGTTAACCTATGCAGTGGTACAGAAACTACTATACAAAAACGATTAGAACACTTTCCCGCAGAGTTAGAAAACATGGAAGGTGCGGCATTTTTTCAGACCTGTATAATGTACAATCAACCTTTTTATGCGTTCAGAGCTATTTCTAATCATGTTGAGCCTCGTAATACGTCCCAGTGGAATATTCCGCTTGCAATCCAAAAATTATCTAACTTTTTACAGGAATCTCTTCATAATCCTATTGTTTGAAATCTCAATAAAATCTCAAATCCCAAATCTATTTTTTACTTTTGTATCATGAACACAACTGTAGAAATTCTTGCTCCCAAAAATGAGAATTCTTATACTGTAATGAGTATTCACAAAAAAATTGGTGATTATGTTAAAGAAGGAGAAATTTTATGCACTCTAGAACACGATACAAATATTTTATCCATAGAAACTGAAGTTTCAGGTATTTTAACCCGATGGCATACACAAACGCAAAAAACCGTACACAGCGGCGAGTGTCTTTGTACCATAGAAAAAACTTTGAAAATAAGCACACAAAATACTTTTTCTGAACATCTGGTATTAGATGAAAAAGTCCATGTTTTATCTGATAAAACCTCAATTGCTGATGTATATTTACAAGAACTTCGCAATTTGAATGTACAACAAGACCGCGCAAGGTTTAGAAACAATGTAGAGCGTTTAGGAATGCTTTTAGCGTACAGAGTAAGTGAACATTTAGAATACACTGACGAGTATATTGACACTCCTCTCTCGGCTACACAAGCAAAATTTTTACGAGAGCAACCTGTATTAGCCTCTGTATTAAGGGCGGGTTTACCTTTACATCAAGGTTTTTTGAACATTTTTGAGCAAGCTGATAACGCTTATATTGCCGCTTACCGAAGAACTACCTATAATCATGAATTTGAAATACGTTTAGAATATGTAGCCACTCCTGAATTAGAAAATAGAACACTCATTGTGCTTGACCCCATGTTAGCCACAGGAAGTACGTTGGTAGCCGCACTTAACGCACTTAAAACCTATGGAAATCCTAAATCTTTACATATTGTATCTATTATTGCTAGCCATTATGGTGTTCAGTACATTAGACACAATTTACCACACGCACATATCTGGACAGTAGCTATTGACCCCGAACTGAATATTCAGTCTTACATTATTCCAGGACTAGGTGATGCAGGAGATTTGGCATTAGGTAAAAAAATTTAACCTATTCTTTTTATTTTCTATATAGCTTTGTGATATGATTGCAACGTTAGTTCAGCAAAGAGTAAATCTACCTTTACATTCTGTTCAGGCTACTATTGCTTTATTAGAAGAAGGTGCTACTGTCCCTTTTATTGCTCGTTACCGCAAAGAACGTACAGGCGGTATGGATGAAGAACAAATTCGTGAAGTAGAAAGCGCACTCAAATATGTAAAACAACTTCAAGAACGGAAGGAAACTATTCTCAATACTATCCGTGAGCAAAATAAACTCACGCCCGAACTAGAAAATCAGATTGTAAACTGCGATAATCTTACAGAATTAGAAGATTTATATTTGCCCTATAAGCCTAAACGCAAAACCAAGGGCGTCATAGCCATAGAAAATGGACTTCTACCATTAGCAGAAAAAGTATTAGATACTCAACTTACTAATGGAATCCCCCAAGATATTGCATCAGAATACCTCAATGATAAAGTAACAGATGTAAAACAAGCCTTAGAAGGCGCTATGTATATTGTTATGGAACGTATTTCAGAAAGAGCAGATATTCGCCAATGGATACGTAATTTTATGCAGAGAGAAGGAGTTTTAACTTCATCTGAAAAAGAAAATACAGCCCAAGATGCTCATAAATATGAAATTTACTTTGAGTTTAGTGAAACTGTATCTCGCCTTAAACCTCATCAAATTTTAGCTATTAACAGGGGAGAGAAAGAAAATATTCTCAAAGTAAGTATTGACGCTGATATGGAGGACATAACTAATTATGTACAACTTAAACTTAAATATAATCCTCGTGCTGTTTTTGCTGAAACTCTATCACAAGCCATAAAATATAGCCTTAAATACTCTATTTTACCTGCTATTGAACGAGAAATCCGTTCTTTTATTACCGAAAAAGCAGATTTGCACGCAATTGAAGTATTTGCGAAAAACTTACGGAATTTATTACTTCAACCACCATTATTGAATAAAATTATCATGGGAATAGACCCAGGCTATGTTTCAGGTTGTAAAGTTGCTGTAATAGATAAAAATGGAGATTATCTTGCAGGAGACACTATTTATCCTGTTCCCCCAAAATCCAAAATATTTGAATCAGAGCAGATAGTAGCAGATTTAATTCAAAAGTATAAAGTAGATATTATTGCTATAGGAAACGGTACAGCCAGCCGTGAAACAGAGCAGTTTATTGCTAATATGATAAAAAAATACGACATTCCTGTGCATTATACGATAGTCAATGAAGCAGGGGCATCTGTATATTCGGCATCACCCTTAGCAAAAGAAGAGTTCCCAGACCTTGAAGCCGCACAGCGGGGAAATATCAGCATTGCCCGTAGGCTATTAGACCCATTAGCAGAATTAGTAAAAATAGACCCAAAATCTATTGGAGTAGGTATGTATCAGCATGATGTGGAACAAAATCTGCTTAAAGAAAAATTAGAAAATGTGGTAGAATCCTGCGTAAACCATGTAGGCGTAGATGTAAATACTGCTTCTGCCAGTCTTTTGAGTTACGTCTCAGGATTAAATGGCAGAACAGCCAAGAGTATTGTCAACTACAGACAAAAAATAAAGCAGTTTACAGACAGAAAACAACTCATAGAAGTACCAGGAATTGGAGAAAAAGCCTTTGAACAAGCCGCAGGTTTTTTGCGCATACGCAATGGAAATAACCCACTAGACAATACCAATATCCACCCTGAAAGCTATGAAGCCGTCCAAAAAATAGCAGAGTACTATCAAATCCCTGTAAATAACTTCAAAGCATTAGCAGAAAAGTTAATGCAAGCTAAAAAAGCAGAGTGCGATAAACTCTGTAAAATTGCTAATATTGGTTTGCCTACTTTACTTTTAATTCGGGATAATCTTGCCAAACCTGGCCGCGACCCCCGCGAAGATATGCCTGCACCTATACTGCGCTCAGATGTATTAAGCATAGATGATTTACAAGAAGGTATGGAACTTACAGGTACAGTACGTAACGTAGTAGATTTTGGTGCTTTTGTAGATATTGGAATAAAAAATGATGCCTTATTACATGTTTCTAAAATGGGACGCGGAAGTTTTGTAAAAAATCCTTATGAAATTGTTCAAGTAGGAGATATTATTCAAGTAGCCATAGAAAGCATAGACAGAGCAAAGCAAAAAGTTAGCTTAAAATTAGTATAAATTTATATCTCTACTGTTTTTATCAAAATAAACCTTCGTGATTGGCACTTTTTTGTAGTTTTGCAGTTTATTAGGGAATATAAACGTATGAAAAAGCTACCAGAGTTGTTAATGCCCGCAGGAAATTTGGAAAAACTGAAATTTGCGTATGCGTATGGCGCTGATGCGTGTTATGCAGGTGTACCTGCCTATTCCTTGCGCGCACGCGAAAATGAGTTTAAGATAGACAGTATCGCAGAAAGCATAGAATATGCCCATAAATTAGGCAAAAAAATATATTTAACTAATAATATCATTCCTCATAATCGTAAAATTGAAGGGTATCTACGCGCATTAGACCAAATGGTAGAACTTAAACCTGATGCCTTCATTATGAGCGATATAGGAATGATTTATCTTACTAAACAACGTTATCCTGATATAGAAATACATCTTTCTGTACAAGCTAATGTAGTAAATTGGGCAAGTGCTAAATATTGGCATGAAATAGTAGGCGTAAAACGAATTATTTTAAGTAGAGAGTTAGCTATTACTGAAATTGCAGAAATTCACGAAAAAGTACCTACCCTTGAAATTGAGGCTTTTGTACATGGCGCTATCTGTATGGCTTATTCAGGTAGATGTTTATTGAGCAATTATTTTAATCATAGAGATGCTAATCAAGGAATCTGTACTAATGCTTGTCGTTGGGAATATAAAACAATACAAAAGGTAAACCCTGATTTTGGAGAAAAACAATATTATGATTTAGACGTACCTGACGAACCTTATACACCTTTACCAAATGATATAGAATACTACATTGAACAAGTAAATAGACCCGGTGAATTGAATTTAATAGATGAAGATGAGTACGGCACATATATTATGAATGCCAAAGATTTATGTGCTATTGAACACTTACAAGAAATGGCAGATGCAGGAGTATGTAGTTTCAAAGTAGAAGGACGTTCTAAATCTATTTATTACGTACAGCAGGTTGCTCGTGCTTATCGTATGGCAATTGATGCACTGTATACAGACAAAGTTAAAGAAATGGCACAAAAAGGACTAAAAGAAGTATATGCACATTCTAATAGAGGTTTTACCACAGGTTTTTTACTTCGTAATCCCAAAGAATACGGACAAAACTATGAATATGGAGAATCTGAATATAGTACACATGCATATCTTGGAGTAGTCCGTGAATATAATAAAGAGAAAAAAATGGCATTAGTTGCCCCTAAAAATCGCTTTGAAGTAGGCACTCTCATAGAGTGGATACACCCAGAATGGGGAGTTAAATCCATGATGCTCAATCAAATGTTTGACCAAAAATTTAATCCTGTATCCGTGGTACATGGTGGTACAAAACCTGTATGGATACCCTGTGAATACGAACTGAACGAATTTTGTATGTTAAGACAACCTTTGATAGAACTTCCTGTTATTCAAGACTAAAAAACGTAATGAAAACCTTTTTATACCAACTCTGGATAGAGTATAAGCTCTATTTTCGTAGTCCAGGTGCTTTATTATGGTCATTTTTATTTCCTATAATTACTATTTCGGGGCTTGGTGTCCATTTTGGTGATGAAAAACCTATATCCGTAGCTATTGGTTGGGTAGATGAAGATAATTCAATAGCATCACAATCTCTGAAACAATACCTCTTTCAGCAAGCAAAAGAATTTAAGGTAGAAGAAGGCAAAAAAGAAGATTTTAACGAAAAAATCAAAAACCACAAAAAAACAGCCTACATCTTTGTTCCGCAAGGATATGAAAAAGAACAAAAAAAACTTCAACTTATCTATAATCCTTATCAAATACAAAGCATGATGTATATTTCTCTACTCTTGGACAAAGTAGTAGCGGAGTATAGTCTTGCACAAAACAAAGCAGGTATCAGAATTACAGAATATCAAAAACAAGCACTTTCTGTGAATGAAAAAAAATCTTATCTTGATTTTCTTGTACCTGGTGTATTAAGTTTACAAGTAATGAGCTATTGTTTATGGGGAATAGGATTTGTCATGTTAAGTTACAGAGAAAAAGGAAACTTAAAACGCATTGCGGTTACACCTGTTAAAAAATCTACTTACATACTCTCGCAAATTGTACATAGATATAGCATTATTGTATTACAGAGTGCATTTATTATTGCATTTGCTTATTGGGCTTTCAATGTAAAGATAAGAGGAGATATATTTTCTTTATGGATAGCATTAAGTTTAGGTATGTTTACTTTTATGGCAATCGGTTTTTTTATTGCTTCGTTAGTACCCAATATAGAACTCTGTATAGGAATAAATAACTTACTTTTTTTGCTTATGCTTGGTTTAAGCGGAATATTTTTTTCTACGGATAATTTACCGAACTTTTTACAAGGATTTAGCCAATTTTTACCACTGACGCATCTTGCAGATATGGTTCGGGGTATTTATACTGAGGGAAAATCTGTTTTTCACTTTGGATACGGTATGCTTGCCTTGCTCATTTATTTTGTAGTAGCTTTTGCGGGCAGTGTGTACTTCTTTAAATGGACAAGCCGATAAATTTTTTACTCATTCCACGGTATCCATTTCGGTATCATAGCCAAGTATAACATCTTTGTAATAGTATTTAACTATATTCTGATAAGTAAAACCTTGTTTAGCCATACCAATTGCCCCTTCTTGACACAATCCTACTCCATGTCCAAAGCCGTAGCCTTCTATCCATACAGAACCATTTTGAATAGTATATTTTATTTTTGCAGAGCGTAAGCGAAGTTGTGTGCGTACAGTATTGTCATTCATAATACTTTCGGTATTTCTGTATAGTATTTTGTGGGGTCTACCACTTTGGTCGGGAATATAATATAGTATGCTTGGAATACTATCCTCCGCAGGAATAAGTTTTCTCCATTCTGAGTATGGCAAGCAAATACTCCACTTAAAATTTTTAGAACCTTGACAGTACTTACCATCTAATACAGGTTTGAGATAAGGAATATCTTTGTTCCATACTTCTTGCGCATCAGCCGTAACTCCGCCACAACAGGCAGAAAATAAAGCATCTATCAACTTTCCTTGATACATGATAACTTCTCCTTTGGTAGCAAATACCGCATCAATAACAGGTTTGTAAGTACTTACACTTTTATAGGCTTGACAATGTTGTTGGTCGCAGAGATGAAAACCTTCTTGCAGGTGTCTTTTGTATCCGCGTATGACGTACGTACGTGCGCATAACGTTTGTGCTTTTAGTGCTTCGGTTTGTTTTATTCTGCCAATTTCAGATTCTACTACGCCGCATAAATACCATTCAATATCTATTTCATTAACCAAAGTTAAATAGCCGTTTGTATGTGCGTAACATATTAGTTTTCCTTTGTAATTTCCTGTACGATAAGGATTTTTAAGTGTAAAATCTGCATGTATGGCATTAGGATAGATGTATAAAGTATCAAAAGTTTCTAATACATCACTTCCTTGATAGAGTTCTATTTTTTTACCTGATAGCTTTATAGAAAAAGGCGTATCTTTATGTAGTGTTTTTTTCAGTTGTGCGTTTTGAGTACCTTCAAAAAGCCATACTTCATGTTTTTCACTGTGATAACGCACACTTTTAGGTTCAATATCTGACCATAAGCCAATTTTTACTTCTCTACCGTGCGCATGCAAAGAGAATAGAATAAACAAGATAAAATAAACTACAACAAAGTATATTTGCTTGATTTTCATTTAGTTAAAATCAGTACAGCTGTACAAGGATTTTTTCGTTTCATTAAACGCTGTTGCAATACAGTATCCTGACGGTAATTCTGAGCGGTAAGAAAAGCAATATTCCTATGCAAAACCCTAAAACCTACGTTCTGAACCATTTTGACAACCTCTTCATCAGATTGAAACAAATACAGGTGGTCTACGGATTCCATATTGATAGATGCGGTTAAAAAGAATAAACCATCTTGCTGTAAACTGTTGTAAATGTTATCTAATAGTTTTTTCGGGTCGGGGAGATGTTCTAATACCTCAGCACAAATCATGACAGAATTGTTTTTTTCGGAGATATTTTGTGTGGCATCTTCAATATACACGGGAATTTGCTGTATTTGAAAGTACTGATTAACTTGCGCTGTTACTTTTTTTGCTACGGGACTGATATCCATACCTGTACCTTGTAAATGAGAAGCATTTTTTAATAATAACGAACTTAATAATCCATGTCCTATACCAATTTCGCAGGTTTTACCTTGTTTTTGTTTTGCTAATGGAATAAATTCCTGATAAAAAATGCGTAAAATTTCAAAATAATTAGAGGAAAACAAATAACTGAACAGCAAAGCAGGGTAGTAAGTCTGTTCCATATAAGTTTCGTTTTGATATACTTCCGCATTTACCTCATCAAAGTTCTGATAGGAATAGGTCTGATTACGTACAAATTCTATCTGTTTTTGCTTAAAGGTATCACAAAAACGAATATAACCTTGAATAGCCTGTGTAATTTTTTGAGTATCACCGTTACAAAGGTGATAAATCAACTGTGCAGGAATACCTGCAATTTCATAGTATTCAGGGTTATATTTTGGGATATTTTCAGTAATTTCTTTAACTTCGGGATATAAAGAAAGAAGAATGTTTTTATACTCTTGTATTAACTTTTGATTTGGAGTGGAATTTTGCATGAAAAAATAAATAACGGCACAAAGATATGAAATATTTTGTGGCTTAGCTGACTAAAAAATGAATGTAAAATCTATTTCAAGGGCATAATTTTTTGTTTGACATAAGTATAAAATTTACCTACCTTTGCAAAAAAAGTAAAATTTATGTTAGGGGCTTATTTTCCTGTTTTAATTCTTTTATTTTTGGCATTAGTTATTGCGGTAGCTTTTGTGCAGTTAGCCAAGTGGCTGGGTCCCAGCAGACCTACGCGCATCAAGTACAGTGCGTATGAAAGTGGTATGGACCCTGTGGGCAGTGCAAGGGACAGATTTTCTGTAAAATTTTATATGGTTGCTATGCTTTTTATTTTGTTTGATATTGAGGTAGTATTTATGTATCCTTGGGCAGTTCAGTACAAGCAACTTGGTGTATATGCTTTTGCAGAAATGGTTACGTTTATTATTATTCTCTTTATAGGATACATTTATGTATTTAAAAAAGGCGGTTTTGAATGGGAATAAAACTAAATTCATAAAATATGAGTTGACTTTTATACGAATTTCGTATATTTTTGTAATTAAATGAAAAAGCAGATAATTCTTTGTGTAGATGATGAGAAAATAGTATTAAGCTCCTTAATTCAGGAGTTAGAGGCTAATTTTGGGAATAAGTATGTATATGAAGCGGCGGAAACTGCAAACGAAGCAAACGAACTTATAGAACAGTACGAAAATAGCGCAGAATACAAAGTAGTATTAGTAATATGCGACTGGCTTATGCCCAACGTAAAAGGAGATGAATTTTTAATTGAGTTATACCAGACACACCCTCATATAAAAACTATTGTATTAACAGGGCAAGCTAATCAGGAAGCCATAGAACAAATGGAAAAATA
>CALIZB010000141.1 GCA_938028625.1 uncultured Bacteroidia bacterium
AGCATAGCCATAATCTTCACCTTCTTTCTCAACTATTGATAAAAAACTCAAGTCGTCATTAGGTTTGGCGATGTAACCGTCCAAACTCATTGCTATGAAAAGCATTACCTGTCTGTTATTACTCATCTATTTTCAAAAAAAATCTTTAATCGTTAGTTCTAAAGCTGTCGGATAATTGTCAGTCCGTTAACAAGTCCTTTTAGACGCTGAATTACTGTCCCCTGACACCAAGTCAAAATAAATAGAACAGTTCTAAAATACTACGCCAAAGTCTACCGAAAAGTTGAACACGGGGACAGTCATTCAACGTCTTTTTTGTTACTCCGTCAATGTGCTCTCAGTCTTCCTACGCTTGCTGGTAACGTTTTGCGGCTTGGCGTAGTGGCGGATTTCGGAGCACAAAACTGTCTGCCAGCACTGAAATTGAATAGAAGCATAAAGCTCCAAGTTTTCACGGCACCCCGCCTGACGCAAAACCCGTGTTATGTGGCGTTTTTAATTTTTCATCAATATGTTTCTCTATAATTCTGTCGTGCTAAAAATAAACTCTCTTCATAAGACCAACAATTTACTGCTTTCACATCTTCAACGGCATAAAGTTTATGTAAATAGGTCTTGTCGCCAATTATTTCAAAAATTGTATTTGCAATTGTCTTACAACAACTAAGCGGTTGTTTAACAATCTGCTCTTCGGCAAATCGTATAATTACCCAATTGTTGTTCTCATAAAAGCAATTCCTATTGTCGTCTGCACCAATATAGTGAATTGGTTCTTTTGTTTGTGAAATATATGGCTCATCAATTTCAATGTCTATGTGTAATCCGCTATCTCTATCAATAAATGCAAAATCAGGTGCATAAGGATTTTCAAAATATCCTAGTGAAACACTTGTGATGATTTTATCTGGAAAATATTTGTTCAAAAATTTGTAGAAATGTGGTTCATATTTTCCTTGATTAACAAGCCTGTCCAAATGCTTTGCTGTTGATGATAATTGAATAATCCTTTTAAGTTCTTGTTCCCTAAATATTTTCAAGTTCTCTGGTGATAAAACTTCCCGAACCTTTTGTTCGTATTCTTCAATTCTTTTTGGTAAATTTTCTAATTCCTTTTCGTAAACTGATTTTTTAATGTTTCTTTTCTTTTTGCTATTATGAAGCCAAATAAAAACGGGAATTAGTCCAAGCAAACCAACAACATTTATTTATTATCAATAAACTTTCGTCATAATTATTATTGTTTGCTCCGAAATTCATTAACATAAGAAAGAACATAAGCACACCCAAGGCAAGCCATAAACTACATCCTTTTAAAGAAGTGTCTGGCTTATAAGGTTTAGTTGGCTCAGGTGGCAATTCTGGCAACTTTTCCTTGGCTTTTTTAAAGCTATCTGGTATTATAATTATAGGGAATTTCATTAATCTACAACAACTGCAATATTTGTTAAACTATCGTGCCAAGTCTGTTTCTTCTTTGTCCATAATACAGCTAATACGCTTAAAAATGCAGGTATTACCAACAATAAAATGAATAGAAAATATAATGCTGAACGACCATAGCTATTGCCAATTGTTGGTGCTTTTACTGTATTTAGGTTAATTGTCCTAAGTCCCACAATCTTCTTCCCCCAAGTCCCACCTTTCGTTTCAAGTATTGGTTGATAAATGAAACAAAATATTAACATTCCAAGTGCACGATCTAATGCGTCAATTGCTTGTTCTGGGTCAGGTGCATTTGAACCAAAAATAAATGCTAATACACCTGCTATTAAACCAACGATAATAGAATCTATTAGTCTTGCTAACAGTCTTTGTCCAAAGGACGCAAATTTTAATTCTTGATTTTCCATATTTATTTGTTTTTAAAATGCCACATAACATTTTTCTTGCCGCAACATTACAAAATTATTTTGAATTTTATACATTTGTGGCGTCAATCCTACTAAAATAATACAACATTACGTAGTAGTACGACAATACTGCTCTTATAGAAGATTTTACGCAATATAACTGAATATAAAAATCCGTGATTATCTGTATAATAATCTGTATTCTGTTTTGCAAACTAATTTTGTTTGAGTATAATCTGTGTTTTACACTGTGCTAGTGTACTCCCTGCGCATATCTCATGTAAATCATGAGTCAAAATTCCTAAATCCTGAAAAAACTCTTGCATAATTTAAAAAAGTTGTATTTTGCAAACCGTTTCATATAAAAATTGCTATGGAACTACAGGAAGAAATAGAAGGAAAAGTTGTTTTGTTGAGTTTTATCGGAAGTTTTTTGGGAGAAACTGACGGTGTGGTAGTCGTGGACGCGGTTAATGATTATATTACAGACGGATACACAGACTTTGTAATGGATATGCAACAATTAGAGCATATTAACAGCGCAGGACTAAGTATCCTGATTACCGTCCATGACAAAATAAAAAAAGTGCAAGGTACGCTTACCCTTACCCAACTTACCGAAAGAACCTTAAAACTCTTTAAAGTGACTAAATTAGATGGTGTGTTTAACCTTCAGAACTCTACAAAAGAAGTAGTAAAAAAATTAAACCAATGAAAAAACCAGTAGATATTGTTTTGGGTTTGCAGTGGGGCGATGAAGGCAAGGGCAAAATTGTAGATGTTATTGCTCCTAACTATGATATTATTGCCCGTTTTCAGGGAGGACCCAATGCAGGACATACTATTGAATTTAATAACCAAAAATATGTGCTGCATACTATTCCTTCGGGTATTTTTCATGAAAAAGTAACCTGTATCATTGGCAATGGTGTAGTGATAGATGTTATTACTCTGCAACAGGAAATACAAAAACTTTCAGATTTAGGTATTCCTGTACATAAAAGATTGATTATTAGCAATAAAGCACACATTATTTTGCCTACGCACAAGTCATTAGACAGTGTGTATGAACAGGCAAAAGGAGAACAGAAAATAGGCTCTACCTTGCGGGGTATCAGTCCTACTTATCAGGATAAAATAGGACGCAATGGCTTACGCATGGGAGATATACTTTTACCCGACTTTAAACAACGTTACACAACGGTTACAGAATATCACTGCCGAATTTTAGAACAGTACGGATATCATACAGATAAATTAAAAGAACTGCATAAAGTCTTTTTTGATGCCATAGACTTTATTCAAAAATTTGATATACAGGATACTGCTATTTATTTGAATGAAGCCATACAACAAGGTAAAAAAATACTTGCCGAAGGTGCGCAGGGGTCTTTGTTAGATGTAGATTTTGGTTCTTATCCTTATGTTACTAGTTCTAATACCACAGCCGCAGGAGCATGTACAGGATTAGGTATAGCACCTAGCGCGGTAGGTGAAGTATTCGGAGTATTCAAAGCATACTGCACACGGGTAGGTAGCGGTCCTTTTCCTACCGAATTAGACAATGAACTTGGTGAACATATACGTATCAAAGGCAATGAATTTGGGGCTACTACGGGCAGAAAACGCCGTACAGGTTGGTTAGATATTCCTGCACTTAATTACGCTGTTATGCTTAGTGGTGTAACTCAATTAGTACAAACTAAAGCTGATGTATTATCAGACTTAGACGAAATACAGATTTGTATAGGTTACTTATATGAAGGGAAAAAGATAAACTATTTGCCCTATAATTTACAAGATAAAATCATACCTGAGTATATTACTGTTCCAGGTTGGAAGCAAGATATCAGTCAATGCAAAGATGTAAAAGAACTACCTAAAGCGTTTATCCATTTTATAGATACAATAACTCAATATCTGCCCATTTCTATCAAATATATCTCTGTAGGTCCAGATAGAAATCAGATATTAGCACTTTAAATTTACTACTTTCTATAAAATGTACATTATTCGGTTCATACTTATTCTGAACTTATTGCAGCTGATTGCTGTATCGCTATATGCTCAAACTTGGCAATCTTATAGGGATAGTGCAATTATGTACCAAGAAGAAGGCAAGTATGCCCTGGCGGTTTCAAATACCAATAAGGCACTAGAACTGTATAAAAACACCATTTCTATTCAGGATACCCATTACTCTGCACTATTAAAATTACAGGTAGAAAACTACTATTATGCAGGACAGTACAAAAAAGGATTAGAATATGCAAAACAAGATAGTATATGGTGCGAAAAAAATAATCTTATCACAGGTGCTGTGTATAATAACATTGGTATGTTATACAAGTATTTAGGAAAGTATGAGTTAGCAGAAAAACTCTATTTCAAAGCTATGGAAATAGATAAAAAATTCTATGGAGAGTTTCATTTAGAGTATGCCTCTAGTTGTAATAATTTAGGGCTTTTATACAAAGAACAAGGTAAATATACACAAGCAGAACCTTTATTACTTACAGCACAAAAGGTTTTTGAAAAAATAAAAGGAAGTAACAGTAAAGAGTATAGCACTAGTCTGAATAACTTGGCACTTTTATATCAAGCACAAGGTAAATTAGATATTGCAGAAGATTTTTTTATTCGTGCATTAAAAATAGATAAGGGCATTTTTGGTACAGAACACCCTGAATATGCTAATGGAAATAATAGTTTAGCCGCTTTATACATGGAGAAAGGAGAATATACCAAAGCAGAAACTCTGTATAAACAAGCTTTAATTGTTAGGGAAAAAGTATTAGGAAAAAAACATTATTCTTATATCAATTCTTGTAATAGTCTTGCTTTTTGTTATCATATACAAAAAAAATACGAACAAGCAGAACAATTATATCTACAAACTTATGAAGCACGAGCCGCTACATTAGGTAAAAATCACCCTTTGTATGCGGTTACATGCCACACTCTCGGCGGATTGTATCAAGATATAGGTCAATTAGATAAAGCAGAAAGTCTGCTTGTAGAAGCAAAAAAAATATATGAGGTTACACTAAGTAAAAATCACCAGAATTACAGCTATCTGTGTGCAGCGCTAGGTTTACTGTATGCACAAAAAAAACAATTTGTTCAGGCAGATACTTTTTTTATCCAGGCAATTTCCTTAAAACAAAAAGAAATTGAACGTAATTTTATTACCCTTACCGAAGCAGAAAAACAGACTTACCTTAAAGCAAACATCTATAAAACATTATATATGTTTTATGAGTATGGAATTAACCGTTCTGCAACCAATCCAAGCATTATTGGTTTTATGTACAATCTTATCCTTAACACCAAAGGCATGATACTCAATAGTACCCAAAAAATGAAACAACGCATTTTAACTTCGGGTCAGCATGAACTCATTTTTATGTATGAAAATTGGCAGGAAACCAAGCAAAAAATCGGTAGATTCTATCAGATGACATTAGCACAGCAAAAACAGTCTAAACTGAATATAGACAGCCTGAATAATCTCGCCAATCAGTTGGAAAAACAACTCTCTCAAAAAAGCCATGATTTTGCATCTTCGGTTCAGAAGCCTTTTGTATGGCAGGATATACAGAATAAATTACAAAATAATCAAGCAGCAATAGAAATTCTCAAAATAGAACATCATAATTCAGATAGCATTACGTATTGTGCCTTAATTCTTAAAAAAACAAGCCAATATCCGCAGTTAGTAGCTCTGAAATATGGTAAAATGTTAGAGAAAGAGTTTTTTATCAATTACAAACGTAGCATACGTCATAAATTTGATGACCCATACAGTTATAATGCTTACTGGAAGCCCTTAGAACCCTATCTTAAAGATATGCAGACTGTATTTCTTGCTGCTGACGGAGTGTATAATCAAATCAGTCTTTCAACCTTGTATGATACAGAAAAACAGCAGTATATTCTAGAAAAAACCCATATTGTTCAACTTACTAATACCAAAGATTTACTCCAAAAACCCTCTCTAATCAATAAAAACAATTATGTTATTGCCAATCCTGCCTTTGAGATAGACCCAGATACACACTCACAGAAACAGGAAAAAATGAGAAGTTTTTACACCGTAGAAAACCTGCCTGGTGCAGAAAAAGAAGGACATATCATTGCTTCTATTTTATCTGATGTCGTGTTAAGTACAGGTAAAAATGCTACCGAGAAACAAATTAAATCCTTACTTCAAAACCCTTATATCATTCATTTTGCTACACATGGTTATTTCTATAATGACAGCAGACAAAATGCGATTCAGGCTATGCTCAATGCAGGACTTCTACTTGCGGGAGTAGTAGATTATGACAAGACCGAGATACCAGACATAAACGAAGAAGATGGTAAAATTACCGCTTATGAAATTATGAACATGCCTTTGGACAATACAGAATTAGTAGTGCTTTCTGCTTGTGAAACAGGTTTAGGATTGAATTACAGAGGAGAAGGCGTGTACGGTCTACAACGGGCATTCAAGGTAGCAGGAGTAAATACCCTCATTATGAGTTTATGGAAAGTAAACGATGAAGCCACACAATTACTCATGAGTTCTTTTTACCAGAACTGGATACAGAAAAAAATGGAAAAATCACAGGCATTTAAGCAAGCACAAAAACAAGTATTTGAGCAATATAGATATCCATATTACTGGGGGGCTTTTGTGCTGGTAAAATAATGTATATTCAAGATTTTGCTGAATGTATAATTCCTTAATAAAGGGTTTTGAAAAAAGAAAAACACAGAATTTCACAATATAGTCTGAACTCTGTGTTTTTTGAGAAAGTGCCGAGAGCGGGGGTCGAACCCGCACGCCTTTAAGGGGCGCTGGATTTTGAGTCCAGTGCGTCTGCCAATTCCGCCATCTCGGCAAAAAGGACTGCAAATCTACACCAAAATACTTTTTGTGTCAAGCAATTTTATATCTTTTCTTAAAATCATATAGAATATTACAGTCATTACTTAAAAATTCTTACCTTTGCTCTTATGATACAAATTACTTTACCTGACGGCAGCATTCGTAAGTATGCCCAAGGTACAACTCCTATGCAAATAGCACAATCTATCTCCGAAGGTTTAGCGAGAAATGTATTGTGCGCCAAAGTAAACGATACCGTAGTTGACGCAAGTACTCCTTTACAAGAGGACTGTACATTAAAATTACTCACTTGGAATGATGATGAAGCTAAACAGACTTTTTGGCACTCTTCAGCACATCTGATGGCAGAGGCATTAGAAGCCTTGTATCCTGGTGTAAAGTTCGGAGTAGGTCCTGCATTGGAAAACGGCGGTTTTTACTATGATGTAGACTTGGGCGGCAGAGAATTTTCTCAAGAACAGTTCAAATTATTAGAAGATAAAATGCTAGAATGTGCTAAGAAAAACAGCGAATACAAGCGCATTCCAATGTCCAAAAAAGAAGCTATTGAGTATTTTACCCAAAAAGGAGATGAGTACAAATTAGATTTGTTAGAAAATTTAGAAGATGGCAAAATAACCTTTTACACACAAGGAAATTTTACAGATTTATGCCGTGGTCCGCATATTCCCAATACTTCTGCTATCAAAGCGGTAAAAATACTCTCTATTTCAGGAGCATATTGGAAAGGTGACGAAAAAAATAAACAACTTACCCGCATCTATGGTATTACTTTTCCAAAGAAATCCGAATTAGATGAATATCTCACACAATTAGAAGAAGCTAAAAAACGCGACCATCGCAAAATTGGTAAAGAAATGGAACTCTTTACCTTTTCTGACTACGTAGGAGGAGGATTACCTTTATGGTTACCTCGCGGCTTTAAACTTCGTCAGAATTTGATAGATTTTATGACTAAACAACTTTATGAAGGAGGCTACCAATTAGTGGCTACACCGCATATCGCTAAAACAGATTTATACAAAATTTCAGGACACCTTGAAAAATACGGTGCAGATAGCTTTCAACCTATACAATCACCAGGAGATACGTTCTTTCTCAAACCTATGAACTGCCCGCACCATATTGAGATATACAAAAACAAACCCCGTTCCTATAAAGAACTTCCTTTGCGTATTGCAGAATTTGGTACGGTATACCGTTATGAACAAAGCGGCGAACTAAACGGACTTACTCGCGTACGCGGTTTTACCCAAGATGATGCGCATATTTTCTGTACCGAAGAACAAGTAAAAGACGAATTTATTGCCGTTGTTAAGTTAGTGCAAAAAGTACTCAATAAATTAGATTTCAAAGACTACACAGCACAAATATCTTTGCGTGATAAAGTAAATAAAGAAAAATACATTGGTACAGATGAACAATGGAATAAAGCGGAACAGGCTATTATTGATGCCGTTGCTACCGTAGACATGAAAACCGTTACAGAATACGGAGAAGCCGCTTTCTACGGACCTAAATTAGACTTTATGGTTAAAGATGCTATTGGCAGAAAATGGCAACTCGGCACTATTCAGGTGGACTATCAATTACCACAACGTTTTGAATTAGAATACGTTGCTTCTGACGGTTCAAAAAAACGCCCTGTAATGTTGCACAGAGCGCCTTTTGGTTCATTGGAACGTTTTATCGGCGTACTCATAGAACATTGCGCAGGTGATTTTCCACTTTGGCTTGCTCCTGAACAGGTAACCCTTTTGCCTATCAGTGAAAAATTTGAACCTTATACGTTACAGGTAGAGAAACAATTAGAACAGTCTGGTATTCATACAATAACAGATTTGCGCAATGAAAAAATTGGTAAAAAAATCCGTGATGCAGAATTACAGAAAATACCTTACATGCTAGTTATTGGTGAAAAAGAAGCTAATGAAAATTTAGTCTCTGTCAGAAAACGCAAGGAAGGTGATTTGGGAATGTATTCTGTGCAAGAATTTATTCAAAGAATACAGCAGGAAATTAAAGATTAATTTCTTAACTTTGCCGATACTTATGAAGCGTATTATCCTCGTTAGCTTAGTTGTATTGGTATTGCAATTCGTATATGCTCAGGACGATTGGGCAATAGGCTTGCGTGTAGGCGACCCAACAGGTTTTACTGCTAAAAAATATATGGGTAGAACAGCTCTGGAACTTAATGTAGGCAGAACGTATATGTTTTATTCTCGCCCACATGAAAAGTATTTCTATGAATGGTACAAGAATAAAAAATATGGCTATCATGAAATACAGTACATGGCTTACAAGCGTTCTATGCCTATGACTATTCAATTACATTTTTATCTACAAAACCCTATTGGTAGTTTTGCAGGTGAAGAAACTGAAGGATTAGGTTGGTATGTAGGAGGTGGCTTACAATTTCGCAGCCAAACGTATCGTTATGACTATCGTTACAAGCCTACATCCAGTTCTAATTGGATATATGTTACTAATGAACGCATTACTGATATAGACTTTGGTTTAGATGGTACTATCGGATTAGAATACAAGTTTGAAGATTTACCTTTATCTATTATGGG
>CALIZB010000142.1 GCA_938028625.1 uncultured Bacteroidia bacterium
TACCATTACACGGGTGAGTTTATTACCGTTTCTGTTTAGAAAAAGAATATTTTGAGCTTCGGGCTTTATTTTTTGTTTTGCTCTCACCTCTTTAAGATAGCGTTCTATCCATTCTATTGCCCATTGTCCGATAGGTACTAAACGTTCTTTATTTCCTTTACCTTTTACTTTGATGTATTCAATTTCCAAAAAAAGTTGGTCTAATGTTAAGTTAATCAGTTCGCTTACACGTAATCCGCAGGAATATAATGTTTCCACAATTGCCCTATTACGAATATCTTGTGCATTTTCTGTGGGCATTGCTTCTAAAATATCCTGAATTTCTTGTATAGAAAGCACATCAGGTAAGGTGCGCTGAATTTTAGGACTTTCTATGTCCGAACTTGGGTCGGACGGGGTATATTCTTCTGTGAACAGGTATTTATGAAACAAACGTATAGAAGCTAAAATACGTGCTTGTGTTTTTTCACTTAATCCGAGTTCGTCCAACTGATATAAAAACTCTCTTATATTCAGTGTAGTGAGCTGTTGGGGTTGTAATTTGCGTTCATCATGTTCAAAAAACTTCCTGTATTTTTGTATATCAGACAGATAAGCAGACAAAGTATTTTGCGAAAAACCTCGCTCTGCCTGTAAATAATGTTCAAAATCTTTGACAATAGTTTCCCATAATAAAAGTTTATTATGCATTTACTTTTTCTAATTGCTTGCTGACATTTCTCTCTATAAACTCTACAATTTTTCCTGCAATATCTACTTTGGTAGTTTTTTCTATACCTTCTAATCCAGGTGAAGAATTTACTTCCAATACTTTGGGACCGTCTTTGGAACGCATCATGTCTACGCCAGCGATATTTAATCCCATACTTTTTGCGGCAAGCAGGGCGGTGTATTTCTCTTCCTCTGTCAGTTCTATCCATACAGATTTTCCCCCTCTGTGCAAATTGGAACGGAATTCACCCTGTGCACCTTTGCGCATCATAGCCCCTACCACTTCATTATCTACCACAAAAGCTCTTATATCTTCACCCTGTGACTCTTTGATAAATTCTTGAATTAAAATATCGGTTTCTACGTCATAAAAGGCTTCAATTACTGACTTTGCAGTACGATTTGTTTCTGCAAGAATAACCCCTATACCTTGTGTGCCTTCTAATAATTTAATGACCACAGGAGCGCCGCCTACTAACTGAATAACATCATCAATATCGTTTGGGTGATTGGCAAAAGTGGTTTTGGGTATACCTACCCCATCTCTTGAAAGTAACTGTAAACTGCGTATTTTATCTCGTGAACGTACAATAGCTTGGGAATTATTTGCACAAAATATTCCCATCATTTCAAACTGACGGACTACCGCCGTACCATAAAACGTTACCGATACACCAATTCGGGGAATAACCGCATCTACACCTTCTACTTTTTTTCCGCCATAATAAATAGCAGGTGCATCTTTTTCTACTACCATGTAGCATTTGGTGTGGTTAAGAATAATCGCCTCATGACCGCGTTGTTTGGTGGCTTCTACTAAGCGTTGAGTAGAGTAAAGTTTGGGATTAGTAGAGAGAATTGCAATTTTCATATACTACTCATCAAAATAACAAAATGTCTATCAATTTTCAAAATTATATCAACTTTCATAAGTATAGCCTTCGGGATTCACTTCCCAAAGGCTATACTGACAAAAATATCAAGTCTACTGTTTGTTAATTTCCATAACCATAAATACTACACTTTTATCTCCACTGGTAGCAGAGAATTTGGCAGTAACTCCGTCAGAACCTACTCCAAACTGTATGTCTTTAACAGGTACTAAATCAGAACGTAAGGCTTCCTGTATGCGCATTTCATACGTAAGTGCTTGACTTTTGCTTATTTTAGAATTGATTTCTTTTATATCCAGCTCTTCTTTGCTGAGTATGATTGCCATATAATCTTTCTTACCAATATCATCTAACTTCATACTCTCTTCTTTGGGGAACAACCTCGTACCTGTGATTCCGAAGTATGTAGAATGTTTGCGAGTATATGGGAACAAAATATAACTGCTCCCGTCTGTTTCTTGACCTATTACGTAAGCATAGCAAACCGATTTATTTGTAAGTTCTATCTTAAATTTTGTCCCTTTGGGCATTCTATCAGGAGTAGCAAAAGTATAACCTTTTTTGTATTTGAGTGGAAAGTAAGCATCTTCTTTTTTTACATACAAGCCTATCTCTGCTTCAAAATCAGGGGTTTTTTGAACTTCTACGTTGTTATTATCATCAACTTTTACAGAACCCATAGGATGTAAAGCATAAGCCTCTCTACAACAACCAAGAAAATCACTGTATTTCATCCAGAAACAACCTCTCTCTCCAAATTCTTCGCCCCAACTATTCATAATTTGTACACACCCCCCTTCTAAATCATCATCATAACCGATAAGGCACATAGCATGACCACCAAATTTACTTGGCTGTCTATTTTTATATCTGTTGATTTGTACCCAATCGGATTCCGTAGGATGCCATACCTTTTGACCGTATAATTCATAAAATGAACCTCCCACGGGCATTGCCATAACCACAGGAGAACCTTGCGCTATATTTTGTTTGAGGGCATTCATGTCAACTTCATAGTTTTTGTCAGACTTAGTTAAGCGGGTATATCCTAATGTTTTGTATTGCCCTGCTTTTTGTTTCTGGTCATCAGACGGTAATTTGCTACAATCTTGTTCATTGTACGGAAACTCTGTCCAAGGTAAAACGCCTTCATCTTTGAGTTTGTTCATGGCATCTACAATATAAGAACCGTTCATACAGCCATCTACTTTAATTTGATTGTACACATAAGCAGGACTAAAATATGTTTGATTAGGGTCCTTACCCGTAGAAATGGCATGAAGAATAGTTCTTGCCGCATAACAAGATGAGAACCCCACACAAGAACCCTGGCTTCCCTGATTTTTTCGTTTGGGTGCATATTTTTCTAAAGATACCCTGCGGGGCGTCTGGTTCTTTTTAGAACCCACAGCCAAAGGTTCAAATACAGAAGCTTTGTCGTAAACTTCTTGTTTCATTTGACAACCCATACCTGCACGTGAGGATTTATCTCCACCACTCTGATTTTTACCTCCCTTTTTTCCACCACAAGCAGAAATAAGCATGAAAGTCAAGATAAAAATATAAAATGTATACTGTTTCATGCTGTAAATATATTCTTTTTCTTGAACAACAAAATACTAATAGAATAAAAAAATAAGTGAGAAAACAAAATTATCATGTAAAATTTGACTATGCTTTTTGTATTTTTGTCAAGCTATGATAAAAATCCTTTCCTTTACTTTAATTTTTATGCTTTTTTATAGTGCTTTTGCCCAACAGCATACCACACATCTAACAGGTAAAATTTTAGAACCTGAACTTTCCAAAGATACTTTGTATGTCTATGATATCACGCAGAATAAAAATGTTATTCACTTTGTACAGGTAAAAGGCAAAACAGACTTTTCTACACAAATCAAAGTAAAAGAAAAAGGTACATATTTAATTGGATATACAAAAAATGAAGCTAAACCCATATGGATAGGAACATCTTCAAAGTTAAATATTCAAATTACGCTTAAAAAGGGAACTTTTGAACTCATTTTTGATAAAAATAGTGATAACGATGTTTTTCAAGAGATGATGCGTAACATTACCCAATATGATAGAGATATTCAAGAAGTTCGTAATAGTGCCGCAAAATTACCTTTTACTGAATATGAAAATATCCAAAAAAAAGTAGATAGTTTAATAATAGCTAAGCAAAATTACCTTTCCGAATGCAGAAAAACCACAGATTATATAAAAAAAACCACAGCGGAAATCTATGATTATCCTGTATGGAATAAACAAGGTGATGAGTTATCTTGGGTGCATGACCATTTCTTTGACTACGTAGATTTTACTCAAAATAAATATGCGTATCATTATCTTTTACATGAAAAATTAACAGTTTATTTTGAACTACTCTCCCAAAAAGGAACTCAATTTATCATACAAAAATTAGATACTTTACTTAAAAAAGCCCAACAGAATACACTCATGAAAGAAATTATTTATAGAAATGCAATAGCAGGTACTTTACGCTTATCACCTGATGTATCTGCAAGTATCTACCAAAAATTTGAAAAAGAATGCCCTAAAAGCCCATTTTTAAGCGAATTAAAACCTTATCTAACTTCTATACTCAAAACGCAAATAGGTTCTTATATGGAGATAACTTTACCTGATACAGCAGGCAAATTAGTAAGTACAAAAGATTTTAGAGGTAAAATTCTGATTATAGATTTTTGGGCAAGTTGGTGCGGTCCTTGCCGAATGGAAAATCCTAATGTAGTACGAATATACAACGAATACAAAAACAAAGGCTTAGAAATAATAGGAGTTTCTTTGGATAGAGATGCACAAGCATGGAAAGAAGCTATACGTAAAGACAATTTATCTTGGGTGCATATTAGTGATGTAAAAGGCTGGCAATGTGCCGCAGCCAAAGAATACGGCATAAACAGCATTCCGCAAATGTTTATTCTAGATAAAGAAGGTAAAATTATTGCTAAAAACTTACGGGGAGAAGCGCTCAAACAAAAAATACAAAGTTTATTACCATAAAAACTAACTTTGTAACTAATCTTCCCAATACTCTGTGGCATTTTTGCTTATATAACCACATTTAGCATTAAATTGTTGTATCCATGCAATTCCGTTATCAAAGGGATAGACAGTGTTATATTTACAAGGGATAACTATTTTTCCTGTTTTATCTATAAATCCCCAACTTCCGTTGTGTTGAACTGGTGCCAATCCTTCAGAAAAAATGCCGGCTTCATCATATTTGCAAGGAATAACTACTTTTCCTGTTTTATTTATATATCCCCATTTACCATTGAGTTGAACTGCTGCAAGTCCTTCGTAGAAAGAAGTCGCGAATTCATATATACAAGGTATAATTTCTCGTCCTGTTTTGTCTATAAATCCATATTTGCCATTTTGTACCATTGCTAAGCCGTCTAAAAAAGAATTTGCAAACTCATATTTGCAAGGTATAACCTCTCGTCCTGTTTTGTCTATAAATCCATATTTGCCTTCATATTCTACGGGTGTCAGTCCTTCAGAAAAACTTGCGGAAGAAGTGTATTTACAGGGTATGATTTCTTTTCCCATTGTGTCTATAAAACCATATTTTCCATTAAGTTTTACCATTGATAATCCTTCAGAAAAATTCTCTGCTCCATCATATTTACAAGAGATAATTTCTTTTCCTGTTTTATCTATAAATCCCCATTTACCATTAAGTTTTACTGATGCTAGGCCTTGAGAAAAACAAGATGTATTTTCATATTTACATGGTACTACCTCACTACCGTTTTTGTTTACAAGTCCCCATTTACCATTAAGTTTTACTTGTGCGAAACCTTCATAGAAATTTACTGCTTCAACATATTTGCATGGTACTATTTCTTTTCCTGTTTTATCTATAAAACCACATTTTTCATTAAATTTAACTTGTGCCAATCCTTCTGATAATGGATAAGCATCTTCATACTGGCAAGGAATTATAATTTTTTTATTTTTATCACAAAATCCCCATTTATTGCCTTTGCGGTAGGGAATTAAATCAGTCTGGGCATTTATTGTATTTAAGCCTATATACAACATTAAATAAAATGTTAGAAATGAAGACTTCATAGCACTCAAATATACTAATTTTGATACATAATAAAAAATTTACTAACGTGTTTTTATTCACAATACAGTGTTTTATAGCAAACAAAACCTTAATAGAGTATCTAAATAATCGCAAAATTACTTATTCAAACTCAATCAGAACTGTATTTTTTTCTACTTTGTCTTTGGCATTTACTTTAATGCTTTTAACTGTGGCACTGCCTGTGGCTTTAATGACGTTTTCCATTTTCATAGCTTCCAGTACCAGAAGCGGGTCGCCTTGCTGAACAGCCTGCCCTTCTTTTACTTTTACATCTACAATAAGCCCCGGCATAGGTGCTTTAAGGTCTTGCATTTTATGAGTATTGACTTTATCCAAACCTAAACTGTGCAGAAGATTGTCCAGTTCAGTTTTTATTGTGAAAGTAGCAATTTTGCCGTTAATGCTTACTTTTACCTGTTTTGTAGCTTTGTCATACTCTATCAAGTGGAGAATATGAGTTTTACTCTTATAGAGTACATGCCAAGAGTGTGTGTCAGTTTGTAACACATCTACTAAGGTTTCTTTATTGTGTAATTGCCACTGTTCACCTTTTTTTTCTACGGTGAGAATAGTGTTATCCTGAAAACAAATATCTAATTTCATGATTACAAAGGAATATTTTAAGCTAAATTTTTCTCAATAGGTTTTATACTTGGTGCCACCATAGAGAGTGTAGGAAAGAGAGATTTTATTTTATCTTGCATAAATTTACGTCCCGTAGTAGATTTAAGTTTGGTATATGTTTCTGATGTAAGCGTAAATCTCTGACTGGCAATTTCTTCTTTTATACTTGCTTCTACAAACTCGCCCTGCTGTGGCATAAAAAGAAAGAGTTCGTGGTGTTTTATTTTTGTACCCTGGTCAGCACCTTTAAGAAAAAAAGTTACTCTATCATCTATAATTTGAGTGCTTACTTCATCTACATAAACCATATCATTATCTCGTAAAGAGGCTACCATATTTTTTGTAGCACTGTCTGATATTGAAACCATGTACAAACTTGTACCTTCCATAGCATTTTTGAGAGTAAGGATATATGTGCCTACACTGTCCTGATTACTGAGTTTAATCTCTTTTTGCTGTTTTGTCTGTACAGTTTGGGATTTGTTGTAGATTTTTCGTTTAGGTGCTTTGTTGCACGCTGTTATTATCAAAAAACAAGGTAAAACAATCCAAAGTATGTGTTTCATATCTGTTACAAAAATAGAAAAATGTTCAGAATATCAAGTAAAATTTTCATTTTTGTAATCTATGTTTCCCCCAGTACTACTGTGGTCTGTTACTTTTGTTTTGTTAGTCATAGCTTATTTTGCTATCAGAAAGTACTGGAAATTTGTAAACAACTTTGCTTTCTGGGCTATCACTGTATATACTTTGGGACTTGTTGCTATAAACTATTATGTATATTCGTTAGACCATTGGAAGAATAGCCAAAGTTATCACAGTTTTATTTTTTGGCTATTACCTTTGCCTGTATTGTGGATATTACCCAAAAGTAAAAACTGTTCTCTCAAAAAAAGTGCGGAATTGTATTTCTGGATATGGCTGGGCATGGTGCTGTTGGATTACAGTGAACTGATAGCAGACGAATATACAAAAAGCCCGTTTTTACACATGACACTGCACTGTACGCTATGGAATATTGTGTATATTACCATACCTTTGATAGCTATCCTCGTCAGACGTGCTACATGGCAAGACTGTGCCTTGAAAATACACATGAACTATAATGAAAAACGTTTTTTATTTTTTGTATTGTTTATAATTATTGCACTTACAGGTTATGCCTCATTTGACAAAGAGTTTGCTTCTTATTATCCTTTTGTAAGAACACACAATACACAACAGCAACTTATTTACGAAATAGCTTATGGAGCAAGTTTTTTGGGCTTGGAATTCTTTTTTAGAGGTTTTACTACACATTTATCCAAAAAAGTATTTGATTATCACGGTATTTTGTTGATGATGTGTTTTTATGTGCTGTTACATTTGGGTAAACCTATACCTGAATGTATCAGTGCTATGTTTGGGGCTATTTTGTTAGGAACACTTTCTATACAAACAAATTCTATTACTTTTGGCTTTCTTGGTCATCTTACTATGGCTTGGAGCATGGATGTATGGGCATTGTGGCAAGGTTAAATTATCATTGGGTAAATAAAAATATTACCTTTGCACCATGAAACGAAATAAAATTATAGCAGGAAACTGGAAAATGAACCTTTCTTTTGTGGAAGCGACTCAACTCACACAGGATATACTCGCACAATATCAAAACTACACCAATCAACACACCAAAGTCATGCTGTTTGTACCTTTTGTATATGCACAAAAAGTTGCAGAAATATGCGCAGAAAAGCCGAATATCTATGTGGGAGTACAAAATATGCACTATGAAAAAGCAGGCGCATTTACGGGAGAGATCAGCCCTGTGATGCTAAACAGCATTGGCGTAGAAGCCGTAATTATAGGACACTCTGAACGTAGAACGTTATTTCACGAAGATAATGAACTTTTAGCCAAAAAAGTAAAATCTGCACTTGAACATAATTTAATTCCTGTTTTTTGTGTAGGAGAAACTTTACAAGAACGCGAAACAAATCAAACACAATCTGTAATTTGCATGCAAATTGAAAAAGGTTTATTTCATCTTTCACATGAAGAGATGAGTAAAATAATTATTGCTTATGAACCTGTTTGGGCAATAGGCACAGGCAAGAATGCTACACCCGAACAAGCCCAAGAAGTTCATGCGTATATTCGTAATCTTATTGCTACACGATATAGTACAAATATTGCTCAAAATATCTCTATTCTCTACGGCGGTTCTATGAAACCTGATAACAGTGCAGATTTACTTAAACAACCTGACATTGATGGCGGACTAATCGGCGGTGCAAGCCTTAAAGCCAAAGATTTTATTGAGATTTTACAGTCTGTACCTCAATCTAATGCGTAATGGAGCGTGCTGTACTTGTAGGAGTTGTTTTACCTAATCAGACCAAAGAACAAATTCAAGAATATTTAGATGAACTTGCTTTTTTAGCAGATACCGCAGGTGCAAAAGAACAAATCCGTTTTATACAATCTTTACAGCACCCTGATGTAAGAACTTTTGTCAATAAAGGTAAAGCCGAAGAAATCAAAAATTATGTGCAAGAACATCAAATTGACTTGGTTATTTTTGATGATGCTTTATTCCCTTCACAAACTCGTAACTTGGAAGAACTTTTTAACACCAAAGAACTTGATGACCATAAATGCAAGGTATTAGACCGTAGCGGATTGATATTAGATATATTTGCCAAGCGTGCTAAAACGGCACAGGCTAAAACTCAGGTAGAACTGGCACAGTTACAGTATCTTTTACCCCGTTTGACAGGTATGTGGACACACTTGCAAAAACAAAAAGGCGGTATTGGCATGAAAGGACCCGGTGAAAAAGAAATTGAAACAGACAGGCGTTTAATTCGTATGCGCATAGCTAAACTCAAAGAAGAACTTAAACAAATAGACAAACAAAATACAACCCGTAGAAAACACAGAGATGGACTTATGCGTGTAGCGTTAGTAGGATACACTAATGCAGGCAAATCTACTCTCATGAATACGCTTACCAAAGCAGATGTTTTTGCTGAAAATAAACTTTTTGCTACCTTAGATACCACTGTGCGCAAAGTGGTATGGGAACAAATTCCTTTTTTAATTTCAGATACTGTGGGTTTTATCCGAAAATTACCCCATCAATTGGTAGAATGCTTTAAAAGTACATTAGACGAAGTACGCGAAGCAGATATGCTTTTGCATGTCATTGATATATCTCACCCACAATACCAAGACCATATTCATGTAGTTAGACAAACACTTGTAGAAATTGGTGCAGGAGATAAGTACATTTTACAAGTATTCAACAAAATTGATACCGTTCAGGACGAGATGAGTTTATCTCATTTACAAGAGAGTTATATTGGCAAAGAGAACGCACCGAGTATTTTCATTTCTGCACATCATAAAATTAACATAGAGGAGCTTCGCAAATCAATCATTGAATTTGCGCGAAACAATGTAAAAAACTCAAATTATTTTATATGATATTAGGGCGTGTCCTTGCACGGCGTTTCGCTTGCGCTCATGCGTGCAAGGTCGGCGTGCTACGGGCTTCGCTTGCGCTTCGGTGCTGCGCACCAAGCCTTACGGCTTGCCCTGCGCATGCCTCACGCAGATAAAATCCGTAAAATTTTGTACACTTTACAGGTTTTTACTGTATTTTTTTGTTCAGCAAACCTGCTAAATCGCATAATAAATATATAAATTTGCCGCATGAAAGTTGCCATAGTAGGTTGTACAGGATTAGTAGGTTCTGTAATGCTAAAAGTATTAGAAGAACGCCAGTTTCCTGTAACAGAACTCATTCCCGTAGCATCAGAAAAATCTGTGGGAAAAAAAGTGCTTTTTAAGGGCAGAGAACATAGCGTAGTTTCTTTATCCGAAGCTGTAAATAAAAAACCTCATATAGCTTTATTTTCAGCGGGTTCTAGTGTATCTAAAGAATGGGCGCCAAAATTTGCATCTGCGGGAACAAGAGTAATAGATAATTCTTCTTGCTGGCGTATGGAAACGCACATTCCTTTGGTTGTACCTGAAATCAATGCGGATATGCTTACAGAGAGAGATTTTATTATAGCTAATCCAAATTGTTCTACGATACAAATGGTAATGGTGCTTAATCCGTTGCATTTGAAATATAAACTCAAAAGAGTAATTGTTTCTACATATCAGTCTGTAAGCGGAACAGGTGCAAAAGCTATTATCCAGATGGAAAATGAACGCAATAATATACAAGGCGAGAAAGTATATCCATATCCTATTGATATGAATTGTCTGCCCCATATTGACGTGTTTTTAGAAAATGATTATACCAAAGAAGAAATGAAAATGGTACAAGAAACACAAAAAATTATGCGAGCAGAAGTGCAGGTTACAGCCACGACTGTACGCGTCCCTGTGCGCGGGGGACATTCTGAAAGTGTCTATGCAGAATTTGAACAAAAGCCAGATATACATGAAGCAAAGCATATTCTTACTCAGAGTGCGGGAGTCATAGTGCAGGATAATCCTGCCGAAAAAGTATATCCTATGCCGTTGTATGCCGAAGGCAAAGATGAGGTATTTGTAGGTAGAATACGTAAAGATTTACACAATGCGCATGCTCTAAACATGTGGATAGTAGCCGATAATTTACGTAAAGGTGCGGCTACTAATGCTGTGCAGATCGCGCAGTATCTGCTAAAAAAAGGATTATGTTAGCAAAGCAGTTGTACCGAGAGTTAAAAACGAATATTCTGCCTGTAAAGATTTGGTATTTTATATCTTGTGTAAGCGTGTATTACAATGTTCAAAGCTCTGTTTTATACTTTTTTACTTTGGTGTGAGTTCCCTTTGACCCATAGCAAAGCTATAAAAATTCGGGCTATTTTACAGACAAAAACTGTATTTTTGAAATATGAATATAGGCGTGTATTTTCCTTATGGTATAAGCAATTTTGAGATATTAACCCAAAATGACTACATATTTGTAGATAAAACCCA
>CALIZB010000143.1 GCA_938028625.1 uncultured Bacteroidia bacterium
AAAGTTAAATGTGTTACTAATCTTTGTGAGCACTGTCAGCGGACAGAACTCAAAGTAATATCCCGTTATTTACAGGTTAAAACTTCTGAGGGAGTAAAAACAGATAAAGAAGATGTAAGAAAATTCAGTTTTCACCCAAAAATCAGATACAATATGGGAAATGAAATATTCTATGTTTGGATAGCTATTTTTGATGGTACAAGAGAAAAAATATGCCATTTTTACATATCTAACACCAAAGATGTTGATAAATTTGATAACATATATTTAGATACATATCAAGTTACAGATAATCAGAAAACAGAATTAACCATTAGAAAAGATGGCGTTGTATTAAAAAAGGGTTCTACTCGTACAGGATATGATTATTCTATTTTTAACACAAAGTTTTATAACAATTTTAACTCACTTGAAATAGAATTACTTTAATCACCTTACAAACGCAAAAATAATTTTTGAACTCATTTTATTTACTCACTTTGGCAATAATAATACACCTGTCGCCATTTGTATTCATTTTGTAATCTCCCCAATGTGCAATAACTTGGGTATTTTGCTGTTCAAAAAATGAAATTAACTGTTCAGGTGTGTAGAGTTTTACTTGTTCTTGATACGTGTGTTGTATGCCTGCATCTTGAAAAGAAATAGTTTTTAACACAGTATTCTGAATAACTTCCCTCGTGATATGAAAGGTAATGTGTTGTTTTTGTATTTGTTCTTCTGTAACAAGGTTTTTTAATACATAATCTGCGTTAAGATAATCTAATACAACAAGGTTTTTACTTTGTGTAATTAAATTCTGTAATACCTGAACATTATCTTTATCTTGTTCAAAGTACCCAAATGAAGTAAAAAGATTACTAACTACATCAAAATGCTGATTTAAGGGCGTACGTATATCTGATACTAAAAAGCGTATATTTACAATATCTTGGCTGTTTTTGATGGCTTCGGCTATGCTATTGGGCGATAAATCTATTCCTGTAACCTGAAAACCTTTTTTGGCAAGATAGATAGCATGTCTACCTGAACCGCAAGCGGTGTCTAACCATGTACAACCTTCTTTAATAAGTTTTTGATTGAGTAAAAAATTTACTAATGTATCTATAAATTGCTGTGCTTCTTGTATGTTTCTGTGGCTATACAGAATAGGATAATAAGGACTGTCAAACCAGTTTCTGAACCATTCTTGTTGTTTCATGAGCAAATAAACGGATTATTTTGTTGTATATGTTATATCTGATAAAACTTTATTTGGTGATGTTTATTTTAGATTTGCGTGAAGCATGAGGAGGGTATGCGATTGAGTAAAGCGGTCATTTCGGTATGGCTGTGCCTACTCAATGACCATGAAGTTGCGTGAGGTATGCGAAGGGTATGCGTTAGCATAGTGCGAAACGAAGTGAAGCACCGTAGCGATAGCGAAGCCCGTAGCACACCGACCTGAACCCTGAGCTTGTTGAAGGGTGAAGGACACGCCCAGAAAAAAATAAAAATTCATTCTACAAAGCATTTTTATATTGTAAGGCATTCAGATGATAGTATTTACCTTGTTTTTCTAATAAACTTTCATGTGTTCCTTGTTCTATAATCTGTCCTTTTTCTAAAACTAAAATATGGTGTGCATGCTGAATGGTGCTTAACCTGTGTGCAATCATAAAACAAGTTCTGTTGTGCATCATTTTTTCAATAGCTTGTTGTATCAACTGTTCAGATTCGGTATCAATAGATGCAGTAGCTTCATCAAGAATAAGAATTTCAGGATTGCGTACCATAGCACGAGCAAAAGAAATAAGTTGACGCTGTCCTGTGGATAAAGTGGCGCCTCTCTCTTGCACATTATAGTTGTATCCACCAGGCAGATTCATAATAAAATCATGAATTCCTATGCTTTTTGTGGTTTGAATGACTTGTTCAAGTGTAATAGATGTATCGTATAAGCGAATATTCTCAAAAATAGTATCCGAGTATAAAAATACATCTTGTAATACAAGAGACATTTTATTGCGCAGACTGTGTAGTTCGTATTCTTTTATAGAATGTCCGTCTATGAGAATATCTCCTTTCTGAATATCATAAAAGCGGTTTAGGAGGTTAATGACAGAGCTTTTTCCTGCCCCCGTAGAACCTACCAAAGCAATGGTTTCGCCTTTTTTTACCTTAAAACTGATACCTTTGAGTACCCAGTCTTCATTTTTGTAAGCAAACCAAACCTCTTTAAACTCAACACTGTCTTGTAGACCTGTAAAAGTTACATTACCTATGTTTTGGGTAGTCTGTTGTGTTTCTAATACATCAAAAATTCTTTGCCCGCTGACTATTCCCATTTGCAGAGTATTAAACCTATCTGCAAGGTTACGGATAGGCTGAAAGAGTTGTCCTACATACATTACAAAAGCCACAATAAGTCCAAAAGTAAAGTGTTCTTTTACAATTTCTTTTGAACCGTACCATATAATTAGTCCAATGGCTATGGCAGAAATAATTTCTACCACAGGAAAAAATACAGAGTAATAAAAAACTGACCGTATATGTGCATTCTGATGCTTAGTATTGATTTCCCGAAAACGTTCATATTCTTCTTGTTCGCGGTTGAATATTTGTACTACATACATGCCTGTAACATGTTCTTGCAAAAATGTATTGAGTTGGGCAACCTGTGTGCGTACTTCCTGAAAACTTTTTTTTGTACCTTCTTTGAAAAACCAGCCTGCCAGTAATAAAAAGGGTAATACACTCATAGCTATTAGTGTTAATTGCCAACTGCTGTAAAACATAATTCCAAGAATGACAGTGAGTTTAAGCAAATCTGATATAATCATAAGCAAACCTGCTTCAAATACGTCTGCAATGGTTTCCAAATCACTAATAACGCGTGTGATAAGCGTACCTATAGGCGTGTTATCAAAGTATTTTACATTGAGATAAGTAAGGTGTTCAAACAAATGTTTTCTCATATCTCTGATGACACTCTGCCCAAGTGCATTGCTATAATAGGAGTAAGTGTACTGTAATACTGCCTGTAAGGTAATAATACCGAGAATTGCCATCATGTAATAAGAGAGTGTAGTTACATCTCCATGAAATACGGGCTTGTCAATAGCTTGCTGAAACAGCACAGGCACAACAGGGGAGAGTACAGCCAAGATAATAGTTAAAAGAGATACACCTAACACTGTTTTTTTGTAAGGTTTTGTATAAGCAAATAATCTGCGTAGTACAGCCGTGTCTATAAGTTTTTTCATGTTTTAGTTATGTTAAATTGTTTTTCTTTAAAAATGCTTCATCTACATTAAAGATAGCCATGATTTTTTTGACAGGTACGCCATATTGTATCATTTCCTTAATGGCATTGATTTTTTCTTGTTCTAACTGTTCTGCACGTTGTTTTTCTTGTTCTGCACGTTTTCTTTCTTGCTCT
>CALIZB010000144.1 GCA_938028625.1 uncultured Bacteroidia bacterium
CATCAAGCGATTAGAAAAAGCCAATGCTGATGAAGAGCTAAGACAAAAAATAGATGATGAAGAAATGGCAGATAAAGTATATGAGGAGATATTTGGAGAATTAGATAAAAAAGTATTGTTTTTAGAGAAGTTAGTAGGAAACGAAAAACAACGTGCAGATGAAGAAAAACAACGTGCAGAGCATGAAAAACAACGCGCAGAGCAATTAGAAAAAGAGAAGGTACAAATGATTAAATTCATGTTAAAAAATGGCATGAGTATAGAAGAAATACAACAAGCACTGAATATAGAACTAGATTTTCTTAAAAAACACAATCTAATATAGGTATAAATGTAAATCTTGGGTTAAGATTTGTAATTATATTTCTTTTTACATAGTTTTGCAAACATGGCAGAACATTTTTCATACAATCACGAGTTGTACCTCCAAAGTTTAGAAATTATTAAAAAAGTACGTGGAGAAGGTCTTTTCAGGGGCAGAATACATCTTTTTGAAAAAAAGGGTGTTATTGTTTTCTTTTATGATTTCAGGGCGTCTGAAATTGCTTACGGACAAGTAGAACTCCATTTTGGTAACAAATTAGAAGATACTTATATTGTTGTACGTACCAAAGAAGATACGGTTATTTCTATCAGTAACTATAACAATGATTTAGAAGCACTTATTCGTGATGCGGTGAAATATGCCCGTCAGAACAAAGATTACCGAAAAACCTTTCCCGGTAAATAAATGAAGCACTTTTTTGCAGTTTTACTTTTCTTTACATTGTTCTGGTTTGCTTGTCATCATAAAGGCACACGCAGGGACAAGAATATTATCCAACGTACTGATACAACAGGCAAAGTTTCAGAAAGTGCTGATATTAAAAAATTTATTCAGGACTACCATGCACACCTCCCTGTTATTACTCATGTACAGGCAAAAGCAAAATTAGAATATGCCTCAGCCAAAGAAAAACTGAACGCCAACCTTATCATTCGCTCTCGCTATGACTCTGTACTATGGGTTTCCGTAGTGCCTTTACTTGGAATAGAAGCCGCAAGAATTAAAATGACGCGGGACAGCTTTTATATCATGGACAAAATTAACCATACCATTACAGTAAGTGCTATACAAAAAATAGAAGAAAAACTTGGTGTAAAAGTTTCTCTTAAAGAAATTCAGGAACTTATGCTCGGTTTAACTCATATTCCAAATAAAATAACTAAATACAAACAAGGTAAAATGCATTTTATATCTGCTACACAAAACAGCATAGATTACGCTTTTGAAATACAGAAAGAACGTTTACTTTATTCTCTTTTTCTTAAAGGACAACAAAACGGCTATACTTCTCATATTTATTACCTTAATTATGCAGATACGCCATTTCAAAACCAAAATATAAAACTGCCTTACTACCTCACCGCGGAACTACATGCCACAGAACGTATACAAGCAGAACTTACTTATACTAAGATAAATCTGAACCCTGAAAAATTCAATACACCCTTTGATTTTTCAAGAAATTACAAAATTATTTATGAGTAAGTTAAAAATTGGTATAAAGTTTGTTGTATTTGCAAAGTTACCATAATAAAAACAACTATGAAATCTATCCAATTAAAATTTGTATTTGCCTTGTTCTTAACAGGCATACTAGTATGGACAGGCTGTAAGAAAAAAGATGAAAAACCCACAGCCGTAGGACCCAGCGTAACCATTAGTAACGTAACTTCTGCTCCTTCAGGTACTAGAAATGGAGATACTCTGAAAGTAGATTTAGGCGCTACGGTTACATTTACAGTAAGTGTATCCAAAGGGAATACTTCTGAAGACAAAGTACTTAAACAATTCAAAGCAACCAAAGAATTGATTGGCGTAGGTGCTCTTCCTAACTTAAAAGATACTACCTACACAGAAAGCGCTAAAAAAGAAAATCTAACTTATACCTTAAATGATGTAGTTTCTGCAACAACTTCGGGTACATACAAATACGTTTTCACTATTTCTGATTATAACGGAAAAACAGCTACTAAAACCTTCTTCGTTAAATCAGGTACTCCTTGTAGTATTGGCGTTTCTGTAACTAGTGTAGCTTCAGATAGCTTAACAGTTACTGTGGCAGGTTCTGGCTTAACTTCTGGTGGTTATGAGTACTCTTTTGATGGCGGTACTACATGGTCTAGTACAGCTACTTATACCTACACTTCTACAGGTAAAAAAACCATTTTAGTACGTCAGGCAGGTACTCCTACTTGTGCAAGTTCTACAACCTTCAATGTTACAGGTAAAAAATTAAGAACTAACACAGGAGTTAACTTGGGTGCAGAAACAGCTACCCCTCCAAGTTTATATGACGCTGATGCTAATGTAACTTATAGCTACAGTACTATCATTGATACTAATCGTGCAAAAGTAGACTTTGCTTGCCATACAGGTGGTACTTCTAATACTAACCTATGGGCACCTGCAGCAAGCGGTACATTTATGTACTCAGGCTGGTCTAGTACTGACCGTATGAATACCAAATTCTTTGGTAGTATAACTTATACACAATATACTAATGCAACTACTAATGCAGATATATTAAGTCTTGTTAGTGGCAGTCCTACTAATAAATCTCCTAACTTAGCGGCTAATACAGGTTTTGCATTCTCTACAGTTGATGCTAGTGGAAATGTAGTGGCAAATGGTATTGTATGGATTACAAATTTTACTCCTGGTCCTAGCGGTACAGTAACTTTCGACGTAAAAATATATACTAAGTAAGCCCAATCTTACCTAAAAAGAAAAACCTCACTTTTCAGAAGTGGGGTTTTTTATTTTGTGCCTATCCTATCAGAAAAATAAGAGATATAAATATGTGTGTTTACTCTTTATTTTTGAGTTCACGAATAG
>CALIZB010000145.1 GCA_938028625.1 uncultured Bacteroidia bacterium
TAGACCGTTTCAATATTTACATTAAAAGTACTATATCTACAATAGTAGAAATTTAAGTGGTGTTATAGACAGTTTGAAAATATAACAAAGGTAAAGCATCTACAATAGTAGAAATTTAAGTGGTGTTATAGACAGCAACTGCTACAATAGTAACAAAAACATGCATTTTCTATAACGCTACAAAGGTAAATAGCATTTTTTAAAAAAACAAATTTACCCCCCCTCCCGCTGAAATTTTTTTTATTCTTGGGACTTAACTTTTTTACTATCAATGTCTTAAAATTAAAAAAACACCTATGCACAAAATAGAGAATTACCTAAGTTTTGCACCATGAAATATTTCTTAAATAAAGATTAAGTCATCACCTAATAACTTGGCAGCACCATAACGCTCCATAGTGGAGTATTTAGTAGTAAATACATACACACTATCCCCCGAACCCAATAAATTTTCAAAATCATTCTTAATACCATTGCGCACCGCTTTGAGTATCCTGTCTGAATTTTGTATTTCAAAAACAGAATACTGAATACGAACGCCATATTGCTCCAAAAACTTTGAGAGTTTGGTACGCAGGCGGTCGTCAGAAATGTCGTAGGTTACAATGATAACATTTTTGTCTATATTTTTTTCACTCATAATTAAAAAATGGATATTGTTCTATGTCTTTATCACCCATAAAGGCACGATAATACTGCTGAATGTACTTGAATATGTCCGTTTTGTATTTGACAATAGCTTCAAAAAAGGTTTTAGTGTATACTTTGGCAAAGCCGTGTTTAAGAGTATAGGCATGGTTTATGAGTTCAAAATCAGAAGTTTGAAATTCATTGTTACGTAAGGATTTTCGTATCTGATGCTCTACAATGCAACGAAAAGGTTCCATTAAATCACAAACAAGACTTTTTCTTCTGAACCATAGTTGGTGATAAATTCCCATATAGAGGTCAAAGCCAAAAAGGCGCATCATGGCTTCTATAAAGTTAAAAATCATAGTGTATCCAATATCCAAAATTGCATTTATGGGGTCAAATTTTACGCGTGGTGACCGTTGTTTCCAGCCGAAGGGTTCAAAATAGGTTTTGAAAAAAGTTTCTGCGGCTTTTCCTTCTATGCCAAGGAGTTCTTTATAATCCGTAACTTTTTCTATCTGAGTGATGCTTTTGTGTAGAGAGTCTTTTGCTTGGGTATGGATTTCGTCTTTACAGCGAGTTTTGAGTAAAAGTTGGTGCTGGTTATGAATTTTATTGACAACTAAACGCTTTGCGACTGGTAAAATAGTAGCAGGACTTTGATACTGTTTTTTTCGGAGGAGGAAATTGGCTTCTGCCATGTTTCCAAAGTAAAATACGGGTCTGAAATTAGGTTTCATGACAACTATAGGCACAGCGTATTTGTTACAATGCTCAATAAGTGCGGTTGTAATAGAAGTATGCCCTATCACAAGCAGGGCAAGAATTTTAGGGAAAGGCAGTTTGGTAATTATAGTATCTGTTTGAGAATTTTTTATTACTAACTGCCCTGCATGTACTTTTAAGTACTGGTGTTCTGTGCCGTTAAGGACAAAAAGGCTTCGGTTTTCTATATCTTTATGCGTAAACATGGTCGGAATTGGTTTTATCACAAAGAGATGCATAAATACATTTTGCACATTTTGCAGGATTTACAGTAAGAGGTTTTGCAAAGTCAAAATGGAGAATAGTATGGATATGTTGCTTTAATTCTTGATATTGAGGTTGTTGTGGTACAGGTACAGAAAAAGTTTTTTTGTCAGAAATGGAATAAAAAGTGAGTTCTTGCACATTATAGCCCATTTCGGTTAAAGCAAAGTACTGTGCCCATATTTGATAATAATAGCCTTTATAGATAGCAGTAATACGGTATTTACTTTCTACTAAGCGTTGTTCATCAGGGTAAAAGGTATCAATTTTACCGTATATGCCAAGCTCATAAGAAAGTACATAAATGCCTTTGATAATCTTTACTTTTTGAGTTTTAGGTTCATCAATGGTACGATGTGAGGCTTTTCCCGTCTGTTGCGGTTCTGCATGGTAGACAATATCTTCGTTGTTGTCAAATATTTGATGCAGATAGACAGAATACGGACAAAACACGAAGTCATTAAGATATGTAATTGGTATTATATTATCCAAAACATAAAAGTTTATAACTAATAGTTTGAAAAAGTTATAAGCAAAAAATATGCCTTATAACCTTATGGTTATAAGGTACTTACACAGTGATAAGTTAGGGATACCTAATTTTTATGTGTTACAATTTTTGAATTTCCTCTGCTGAAAGTCCTGTTTTATCTATAATTTCACGAATAGGCACATTTAGTTGTTTTAATAACTTTGCTAATTCTACAATTTTTTGATTGACTTCTTCTGCACGTTTTTTTTCTTGTTCAAGGAGTGATTTCAAGTGTTTATGTTCTTTTTTAAGTTGTCTGTGTTTTTTATTAAGTTGTTGATTGGTTAGTTCTAGATTGGCTAAATCCTCGTAGTACTCTTCTTCGGCTTTGATTTGTTTGATTATAGCTTTTTCTTGTGTTCCTCTATGTAAATACTTTACTACTTCTTGTAAATCAGGTTCAGGTTCTTCGTCTAATTCATAGGTGCTATTTTCTATATCTTTTGCTGTTTTTTGTCTAAATAAACGGATTAGGGCTTCTTGTGTTGTATTTCTCCAATGATAGCCTTGTATAGGTGAGGCTATCAAAAAATAGGTAGTATGCGTTAATAGTTTGACATAAGGACTATTTAACTTTATTTTTTTATCGGTTACGCCATCATAAGGTACATTTCGGACAATTACATAAGGTGTTTTGAAACCAGCGGGACAATATCCTAGAATATATACCGCAATAATTGGTAGAGACTCTGTTTTTATTTCTCCTTGTTGGTTTTTGTAGGTTTCTTGTTTAAGGTAGCTTTCTCCGAGATAGGTTCTGAAACGGTCTATTGGATTAGTACCTTTATATTTTTGTATTTCAATTAGTACATTTTCAATTTGTCCTTTTTCTAGTTCAATGATAGCGTTAAAATCAAAGCGAGAGAGCAATGGATTGCCTTCCTTTAATAAAGGCATTTCAATGTTACGGCTTTCTAAGTGAATAACGTTTTTTTTAAGTAGTATGCTTAAAAACTTTTTAGCAACTTCGTTGTTATCCATTAGGTACTTGAAAGCCCAGTCATATAAAGGATTGAGTATTCTCATTTAGATTTTTTTGCAAAAATAAGGAGATTTGTATTCTTAAACTAATCAAAATCTTATTTTGAAGACTTGGTATAACCTGCTTTATTGAGAAAAATTTACAGCAAATACTACTTTTCGGGCGTAGTATTTACACTCATAAAGTTTTCATAACCGCGCTTAGCAATGTTAAACCCTGCAATACCGTCATTAGAGTGCATTATAGGTGTGGCTTCAAAGCCGCAATTTGAGCATTTTTTTCCATGTTTCATATTCTCTTTAAAGCATTTTGGGCATTGTTGACTAGTTTTGAAAGCACTGACAAAAGCAATATTTCCTAACCTTACAATAGCTTTTTTCTCTTTATCGTTTTCCTCTTTTATGCCTTCTTCGCGTACAGAGAGTAAAGATTTAATAGGAGGTACTAATCCGTAATTTTGAAATTTTTGATATAGTTTGCGTTCTAATATGCGATAGATATTACCACTGAACTTTTCAAGTCCTTTTTCTACTAAATTAGCACTAAAACCTTCTTTGACAATCAAACCTTCTCCACCTGTACGTTCTTTATATTTTTTGTAGATAAAATCAATTACACCTACAGCATTAGCAACCAGAGCTTCTTTAAGGTTTTTAATGCGTAAGTCTAATTCTTCATTAGAGATATTATGTGTAGTACGGTTGGTGTTATATTCATTTAATCTTGCTATAATTTCATCTTCAGTCATAAGTGAGAAAAATTCCTCACGTTTTTTGAATATGTTGCGAACATCAAATATATCTGTGATATCTACTATTTCTCCACTAATAGCAGAAATTGCATATACAATTCCTGAATTTTCCGAGAAATTACCTACTCGCTTTTGGCATTTTTGGAATTTCTTTTTATCCTCTTTGGTAAATAAATTGTTGTTTTCTTCACTGTATCTATCCTCAAAAATCCATTTAAAGTACTTTTGTTTCTCTTGTTCAGAGAGTTTTTCATACTTTTTTGGGTCTGAAATTTTTTCTAAAAACTTCCATTTTTCCTGTTCATCAAGCTGATTTTTAAGAGTAATTTTCTTTGCTGTTTCTTGCTTAATATGGTCATTCATTTCGTAGATATTGCGTTGTGCGTGGCGCATCCATAGATTAAAGAGTGCGGGAACGTCACCATTAGCTACAATGTATCCTGCAATAACTTTGGCAGTACTTAAATCTAATGTAAGTAAGTGCTGTTTTTGAAAGACCTGATTAAACATCTGTGCATATTCTTGTTCGGTTTTGTTAAAAGTTCGCATGTAATTTTCTTTAATGAGAAAATATGAAGGGTTCTGAATAATTTTTCTTTCTTTGCCTTTGTAATCTACTTCTTTATAGTTTAGGTCTTTAATAGTTAGCACTTCAAAACCGTATTTTTGGACGTTTTGTAGTTCTGCCATACGTTTTTCAGGAGTATCTTTACCAAAATCAGGAACATACACACCAAGAGTAGAAAGTTCTACCTCGCCGTTATCTATACCCAGAGCAAATTTTATATTTTCTTTTTTGAATTTAGCGTTAAACTCGTCAAGTAGTGATTTAAACTCGTCTTCTGTGGTAAAGGAAAGGTTTTTTGTAGGACTATGAGAATGTTCGCTCATAGTAGTAATGAGTGTAAACTGTGGATAGAGATACCGATTTTTCTTATTAGGGTCATATAATTTGCTTTTTTCTCCGTATTTAGCTATTCTACTGGATTTAGGCAAGCGGTAGGTAATAGTAATTTCAGGGTTAAGACGAATATCAAACTGATTGTTTTCGTTGTTTTTGCTCCAGAACTCTTTCCATATTTGTGTATGGGTCTTATCTTTACCTTGCGTGGATTTTTTAGATAGGTCGTAAGCTGTAATAGTAAATATTTCTGCTTCATAATTTTTCAAAAACTGTTCAGGACTTTGGACAAAACTTGCAAACCGTTTATAGCATATTTTTTCAAGCGCAATCTGAAACTCGTCTAAGGTTTCAAATTTTTTGTTAATAATTTCTGCATTTACCTGTTCAAAAGGTAGGTTTAAGACAGTTTTTGTATATTTATGTTTGAGCACATCTTTGTAAAAGTTTATTTTTTTTTGTTCATCACCTTTAAAACTAAACTCTCCCTGAATATTGCATTTTTTGAACAAGTCCTCAATATGGGGTTTAAATTGATTGATACCTGTTTCGGTATGCTCAAAGCAAAGTTTTTGGAGGCTTTTATAGGTAAAACTTTCAAACCAGTATATGCTGTATGATATGTTTTCGGTATTTGGTTTTACTTTATTTTTCTTAATGCATTCGTAAGCATCTTTGGCTTTTTCACGTGGGATAAGCACAAGTTTATGCTGTTCATTTTCTTGCAGTATTACTGCCCAATATTTTAACAACTGAGACTCTACTCGTTCTTTTTCAATTCCTTTGAGTGTAGAAAGTATTTTACCGTGTTTTTGAGCAACAGTGCGGTATAATTCCATGAATGTCTTCCAATCTGTGAAATTATTTTTTAATAATTCTCCTCGTTCTTTAGCTATTTTCTCTTTGTTAAAGCGTAGGCGTTTTTTCTCCTCTTCGGAATGAGATTGGTTAATTTTAGTGGCTATTTCTTCTAACTTTTCTGTTTTTTGTTTGTATTCATCAAAGTCCTTCTTTGTGATATTGTGAAAGAGATACAAATGAGACCTGTTTTTAACGGTCTGCAAAGTAGTATCTTTTAAGGTCATGAGTTCATTAAATTGAGATTTTTGCTTTGCTTTGATGTTTTTAAGCACCTGCCTTAAACTAATGTAAGTGTTGTTTATCTTGACCGAAGCAGGTATATCGCCGAGTAAAAGTTGAGTGGCATTGTTTTTTTGCATTTCTGCCTGAATATCATTGCAAATAGCATTTTTTATTTTGTCATTGGTAATTTTGTTTTTTGAAATATCAAAAATAGTATTATCGTTTTTATAGGAGAGTTTTTTAATTTGCTTATCAATTTTTTCCTTGTAGTCTGTAGGTTTTTTATTGATAGTGTAATAGTTAAAGGTAGCTTTGGCAACAGGAATACCGTTAGACTGTGCGGGCAGGAATGCGGCAAGGGCAAGGGGAAGTTGGGTTTTAAGTTCATCGGCTTGCCATATCAGATTAAGGCGGAGGTCAGATTGTTCACTTTTACTGCTGATATTTTCTATAAGGGATAACAGCAAGGGTAAGATATTGCGTTCCTGTAACCGTTTGACTAAAAGCCCTGTACGTTCCCTTTTTGCACGTTCATTGAGTTCCGCAGTGGCATCTTTGGCAAGTTCCTGCAAAGTATTTTCAACTTCTGTAAAAGCCTGAATAACTTTTTCTGAGGCTTCCTGCATATCTGCAAGTTTGATGGGTTGTTTACGTTTAGAGGAATTTTGACTTTGTTTTTCTTTTATCTCTGCAAGTTCGGCTTTGGAGTATGCTTTCAGCCACTCTTTTTTAAGGGTAAAATCACCTTTGAGTTTAAGGTTGTCATTTTTGTCTTTTTGAGGCTTAAACAAGTACTCATGTATGCCTGCAATAAAGTTTTTTACTTGGGAGATGAACTTTGCAAGGTCAAAAGGGGCTTGCAATGCCTCAGTTTCTTTAAGCATTTGAGATGCTTCATCTGTACTGGTTTCTAGTTTGAAACGGATAGATTTAGTCATTTTGTATGGATTCATAGAAGTAAAATTATAAGTTATTTTGAACAAATTGTAGCCATTCTTTATTAGAAATAGATAAATCTATTTTTTTGTGGTCGCCCACATGATTTTTGATATGTTGTGCAAGTAGTAAGCCTTTTTTAGCAATATGATAAGCCCCATTAGCATCAGCATTTTTGGGTAGAGTATTGTCTGCTTTTCTGCTATCAAAAAATTCACCTTTGGCATTTATTACAGGTGAAATAAGATAATCTGTGTCTGTACCCGTAATGCTGTTACGCATTTGCATAGTGAGTTTGAACAAGCACAAAAGTTTTTCAAAGAAGTTTTTATTGCTCTGCTTTAGAATTGTGTTTTTTATATCCTTCTCATCAGAATAAGCGATGTTATTTTCATTTAAGAGTGTTTTCAGTTCCTGGGTGAGATTGACAGTTCGGTTATCCCATTGGTTATTTTTCTGAGGATTACGGAAGGTTTCAATTCTCTCACCATAAGTACAAACAGTCCATTTAGATTTGGTATTTTCGGCTTTTTTATTCAATTCATTGTAATCAAAGTCAAATTCAAAATAGTCTTTTTGAGCGTTATAGCGAATGAAGTTAAATTTATTAAAGAACGCTTGTGCTTTTTGTACGTTTTCGTATTTAATGCCACCAAAGAGATTGACAAAACCTGTGGTAGGGTCAATTTTACTGGTATTCCATGCAGGAATGTAGAACAAAAAGCCGTTTTGTTTGCCTATTTTTTCAAAGGACTCAAATTTATTGGTTAGTTGTAGAGGTTTGAATAAGCCGCCAGGTTCATGCGGATTTTTATCTTTAAAGACTAGGCAATTGAGTTTATCAATGAGCATTTTTTCAAATTTTTGGTATACTTGCTTTTCTACTTTGATGCGGCTACGTTTGAAACCTGCATTGAGGTCTTCCATAACGACAATAGCATTATACTGTGTCATGAGTTTGGTAATTTTGTGTACAACTTGACTAATATACCCTTCTTTGAGTTCTTTGATATTTTGTACAATGCCCCATTCTTTACGTTCTTTATCACGTTGTTTTTCTCTTTCGTGGAGTAAATTGTGGTAGTCTACCTCAATGGGATACATATCATTTTTAATGATATTAAGCGACTCTTGATGTAGTATTTTGCCGTTTGGGTCAATTACAGTAAGATAAAGCAAATGTCTTTCGCCCCTGTCAATGCCAATGACGTTTATATTCTCAGTGTTATTTTTAATGTGTTCTTGTACTGCTTTGTTTATGTTATTTTTATCCTTGACTTTGAAATTTATCGTTATCGGTACATGAAATAGGAATTTATCTTCTGTGTAATGCTTATCTTTGATAAGGTCATATTCAAATGTACTGTATTTCTTTGGATTATTAGGGTTTTTGTTAGGAATTAGTTGGTTAGCGGGGTGCTTAATGATATTTTCAGCAGAGATAGACTTTTTGCGATAGAATATTTCGGCTTCTCCATTGAGTTTATAAACAACATTTTTGATATTTTCAGGGTCAAAAAGGGCTTTCCAATAGAGTGTATGCAGGTTAGGTTTACGATTGGGTTTTTTGTTGCGAGAAAAATCTTTGTTGTAGATTTGGAATAAGTAAAGTTTGCCTTCGTTTACAAGATTATGGATATAGGTCTCATCAATTTCAGTAAAAGATATGTGATAGCCTTGTGTTTCTACTTCTCTATAAAACTCATCAATAGACTGATAGGTATGAGTTTCAGAAAACTGGAAGTCAAAATTTTTCCAATCAGAGTGTTTTTGAATAGATTGTTTGAAAAAGTCAATCATTTTGTGGCAATCTTCTAAATTGAAGGGTAGTTTTTGAAAGTTTTTTTGTGGTGTGCCATTTTTTGTATGAGTGCTGTGGTTACGTATGCGCAGTATGTCTGCATCGAGATTGCAGTACTTTTTGGATTTTGCAAAGAATACTTTGGGCAACATTTTGTTAGCTCCTGGCAGAAATTTGTATTCCATTTTCAGAGATGTAGAATTAGAACTGGGCTTCGGAATGTTCTTAAAAATTTTATTGTGTTTTTTATCTATTATTCCAAGATAAAAATCGTCATTTTTGCGGAATAGAACGCATGTGTTATCTGCTTCTTTGTTTTTATCCCAGCCGTTAAGTAAAGTACTATTTTCAAAGTTAAGTTTAATTTTTTTGGTGCTGTAAGGTTTTTGCGTAGCATAATTGCGTACTTTGTTGTAGAGTGGAATAAGGAGTTTTAGCTCTTCATAATAGGATTCAAGTGCAGAGTAAAATTCTTCGTCTTTTTCTAATGTTGTATCTTTGGTCAAAACAAGCACTTTTACAAAGTGCAAGAGTTCCATGATGGCATCTAAAAAATGTTTGATATTGCGAAGATTATCTTTATCCGTATGCAAACTTTTATCCTGTGGATAATCTGTATTAAGTAGTCCTTCTATGCACTTGTATTTAGCTTGTATATTGGCAACGAAGGTAAATTCTTTATCTGATTCTTCTTTTTTCTTGGCTTTGAAGTGGGTTTTGAAGTAGTTTGCCACAGGATTAGGATTAGTTTTAAGCAGTTCGTCTACTTTTTCGTTTTGATTTCTGTACTTTTTGAGCATATTTTCTATTTCTGCGACAGAGAAATAATCTTGTTTAAGTGCTTTTTTTATGGTTTCCTGTTGTGTTTTGGTAAGTGGTTTATCTTTTTGCTTTGAAGCATTTGTACATTGTGCAGTATAAAACTCACGCATTACAGCAGAAATAATTGCCCAGTCGCCGAATAAAGCCTGTGAGATATTGGTAACACTATCATTACGGATATAAATCTTGGTTGTATCAAATTCAGATACATAGGAGAGAAGTTCCTGTATCTTTTCTAATGTGTTTTCCGTTTTACCTTTGTCTTGGCGGTTTATGAGATTAGCATTGTAATACTCTTGGATAGCTTTTAATATCTCTTGGCTATTTTTGAAGGTTTCAGGTAAAAATGAAATACTCTGCTTATCGCTCAGTATTTGCTTGTAGAGAACTTTTAATTTAGGGATACGGTCTTTTTTGTCTTTCTGCTGTTGATTATACAGGTTAATGTATTCATTTAAGCCCTGAATTTTTTTGCTGTCTTCTGCGTGACCACCCAGAATTTGATTAAAAAAGTCAATACTGTTTTGGGTAAGCAATTTGTTGTAGTATTCTAGTGTAAATATGTTTTTCAAACTTTCACCTTTGAGAATAACAAAGAGCGTTTCTTCTATCTGACTTATTTTTTGCTCTCCGAACTTTTGTTTAATTTTTTCAAAAATTTTGATGTTATCCAAAAATTTGGGTAAATTTTCATGAACTAATCGGTAAGCAATAGCTGTGGAGTGAGGTTGGTCTGTGTAGATGTTTTTACGATTTTCATGAAAACCTGTAAAATAAGTTGTAAAGTTTTTGAATTTATCATCAAAATAACGTCCGTGTTGTTTTGCAAAGTTTTCTGACAGTTCTTTAATAAGTTTTTCTTTAAAGAGTTTATCGTAATCTTGTTGGGTTTTGAATTTGTTGACAGTCTCTTTTCTAATCGTTTGTTGAATTTTTTCCCATTCTTTTTTGTAATTGTCAGTCTTTTTTTGTTGTTGTGGTGCGTAAATTCTTTGAATGTTTTGAGGTTTTCTATGTTAAGTGTTGTATTAGACAATACATTTTTGATAAAGTCTTTATGAAATTCATCAATAGTTTCTTT
>CALIZB010000146.1 GCA_938028625.1 uncultured Bacteroidia bacterium
GAAACTTAGCTTTTTGTACTTCAATTAAAACTACTTTTTCTGTACCATCTGCACTCTTTATCTTTGCCTTAAAATCTAAACGGTACACAGTTAAAGAAATAACTTCTAACGAATATTCCTGCGGTCTAAATTCTAATTCTATAATTTCTTCATGCAACAAATCTGATAATAATAACTTGGCAATTTTATTATCTTCCATCAGATACTTAAATACTACATCATACGCAGGGTTAGCTATCACTACCATAGTACAAAAGTACACAAAATACCCTCAATTTTTTATCTGGTCTTTCTTTCCATAAAGAATAACACAAAAGATGAAAAACATAAGAACAAAGACAGTAAGATAACAATAAAACTGTTGAATATTTTTATGCCAAGTTCTTGTATATTCATACCATTATTCATAAAAAACCAAAGTACTTGGTACAATACAATCATTGGTATAAAATATGAAAGTATCCATGCAGGACTATTTTGATTAAGATTGTAGTATTTGTCTTCTTCTATGGTTCTACCAAGTAAAAAAATAAGCCAGTATTGCCTTACATACATAAGCGTACAAGCGGAGAAAGCATGATACCCTAAAGATTGTGTAAATATATCCTGTATAAATCCTAATATAAAAGCTGCAATAATAGCAAATACCCTGTTGATGTACACAGGAAACATCAGAATGATGACAATGTATATATTCGGCGCAGGCAGTAACTGTACATGCAGGTTGTTTATCAACAGAATTTGTATCAGAAAAACAGCTACACATTTTAACCAAAACAGCCAGTTGGTTGTGTTCATATTATATTGATGATTTTATTCGTGTGGGATAATTCTTTTTTCAATGTCTTCCAGTTCTCCTCTTGTTCTGTGATGTGTAATGTACACGTCTGTAAGGCGAGAGAAATTAGTACTTAATTCTACGTTAATATCAAAAAAGTTTGTGCCTGATTTTTGTACGTCTTTTAATCTGCCTATCAGAATACCGTCAGGAAAAATATTCGCATAGCTGGAAGTTACTACTATATCATTCGGCTGAATAAGCACATGAGTAGGCACATAGTTCAGTTTGGCTGTGTTTATCTTGTCTCCTTTCCATTCTAATATACCCACAGAACCTTCTACACTGGTTTTTGCACGTACTTTTGTATTTTTATTCAATATGCTTGCCGCGACACAATAGTTCTTGCTTACAGCAATCACTATACCTACTATGCCCTGTGCAGAAATAACGCCGTCCCCTTTGGCTACTCCGTCTTGGCTACCTGCATTGATGCTGATAAAATTATACTGTTTGTGAATGGTCTGGTTTACCACTCTTGCAGGAATCAATGTCCAATCTGAATTTAAAGATAATGTATCTGGTGGTTTTGGAAACGACAGTCGTCTGATGTGATAGTTTTTGTTCATCAGTTCCTGTCTTAAACGGAGGTTCTCTGCCCGCAGAGCTTCATTCTCCTGACGGGTATAATAGCGTTTCATAAATTTGGCACGGGTATTTTCTAAATAACTGCTGGTTACAGAAGTATAATTATGAAAAGTTTCATTGTTTTTTCGGTTATACTGCACAGAAATAACAACAGAAAGAACAGAAAGCCCTAACCATATCAGTGTTACTTTAAACCGTATAATGAGCAATAAGAGATTTCTCATAGTTGCAGTCGCAAAGTTAGTAACTTTTACTGTATAAAACAGAGAGTAATGAGCAATATCCGCGTGAGGCATGCGAAGCAAGTGCGTCAGCACTGTGCGGAACGAAGTGAAGCACCGTAGCTTCAGCGTAGTGCGCAGCACGCCGACCTTGCACACATGAGCGCAAGCGAAACGTAGGGCAAGGACACGCCCAAAAAACCATCAGTTATAACAAAAATCAGCTTACTTTATGAAAATTTTTGTCTATATACTGGGTAACATGTTCAATATCTGCAAGAGTAACTGTTAATTCAGAAACATTTTTACCCGGTAGTTCGTACATATAATCCAGCATAATCTGTTCTACAATACTCCTTAATCCTCTTGCTCCAAGTTTAAGTGTATAAGCGGTATCCACGATATACTCTAATACTTCATCATCAAAATGCAGTTTGATGTTTTCTATTTGAAACATTTTCTGATATTGTCGGATAATAGCATTTTTGGGCTGGGTCAAGATAGCCTTTAGAGTATCTCTGTCTAATGGATTAAGATAAGCAATAACCGGCAGACGCCCGAGTAGTTCAGGTATTAGTCCGAATTTACGAATATCCTGTGCTTGTACATACTGAATGATATTATCCTTGTTTGTTTTTTGGTGTAACGTTTGTGTAAACCCTACTTTTCCTACATTTACTCTTTGTGCAATAATTTTATCTAATCCATCAAAAGCACCACCACATATAAAGAGAATATTCTGTGTATTAACCTGAATAAAGCTCTGTTCAGGGTGTTTTCTGCCCCCTTTTGGGGGAACATTAGAAATAGTACCTTCTAAAAGTTTAAGTAAGGCTTGTTGGACGCCTTCTCCTGAAACATCTCGCGTAATAGAAGGATTATCTGATTTTCGGGCAATTTTATCTATTTCATCAATATAAATAATACCATGTTCTGCGGCATTTACATCATAATCAGCGGCTTGTAGTAAACGAGTAAGGATAGTTTCTACATCTTCGCCTACATATCCTGCTTCGGTAAGCACAGTTGCATCAGCAATACAAAAAGGTACGTTCAGTAATTTAGCAATAGATTTAGCAAGAAGCGTTTTTCCTGTACCTGTTTCACCAACCATTAGGATATTACTTTTTTCTATCTCTACCTCGTCTGTGGACTGTTCTTGATAAATTCGTTTGTAATGATTATATACTGCGACAGAAAGGACTTTTTTGGCATAATCCTGTCCTATAACATATTGGTCTAAATGAGATTTTATTTGCTGAGGTGTATAGCTGAATTTTGAAGTATTGTGTTGTGAATTCGTATTCCTTTTTTTGTTGGAGTTCATGGTTACCATTTCATTTGCACGGGTTACACACTCATCACAAATAAAAGCGTTGTTTCCTGAAATCATGAGATTTGCCTTACTGCCACTTTTTCCACAAAAAGAACAGATATAATTTTGTTTTGACATATATGGCACAAAAATAGGTATTTTTACCAATTATTTTCGTGTTCATTTTTTAATTTGAATATGTTTTTTGTAAAAAGAGCTATTACATAGTCAACCATTGCTTGAAACTCTCATTGGCTAATCCAGGTATTTTGACTACCTGCACTATGGGATTAAAGTAAGTGTTAGGAATAGCATGTAATTGGATAGTAAAAATTTTACTTTCACGTGCTACGATTAAGTTCAAATGTCTTGTATGATTACGAATAAGGTTATTCAGTTTTCCGCCTATTTTTATGTTATTGACGGCTAATATTTCATCTCCAATATCTAAACCTGATATTTCAGCAGGCGAATCAGGTAAAATAGTTTTTACTACTAATCGGTTAGCTTTTTCGCTTCCTACAGCAGTAAAACCATAATGATACTCAGATAACTCTAAACCAGGATATTCTACTAACTTACAACCTACAAATTCTAATAATTTGTTCAGTTCAGGGTATATCAAAGTAACGCCTTCAATGTAATCTTTGAAAAATTGTGTAAAATCCTCTCCTGATACTTCTTCTATGATATTTTTGTAATCTTGTTGAGTATAACCTTTGCCTGTTTTACCAAATCGTTCATACATAATACGCATGACTGTATCTAAACTTTTTTGATGATGAGTAATTTTTCTAATTTGTAGGTCGGTCATTAAAGCAACTAAACAACCTTTGGTATAAAAAGATACTTTTTTATGGGGTATAGTTTCAGCATATCCTTCAATCCAGCTGTCAAAGCTTGCCAAGGTGAGAGGGGTAATAAATCTACCATAATTAGTAAAATGTTTAGTGCATTTCTCAGAGAGTTCTTGTAGATAGCGTTCATACGTCCATACTCCACTTTTTGCAAGCATTAAATCTCCGTAATAAGTAGTAACACCTTCTGTAATGTAATGAGACTCGCAATAGGCTTCTTTACTATAATCATACGGCATCATTTCAACAGGGCGAATGCTTTTTACGTTCCACGCATGAAATAATTCATGTGAAGCTAAGCCCATAAATTCATCATATTGGTCGTCCATTAGGTCTGCACCGGGTCCTATCATCAAAACAGTAGAATTAAGATGCTCTACACCATGATAGGCTTTATTAGGCATAATCTGACAAAGAAAATGATACTCTTCAAATGGGGGACTTCCAAACAATCGGATCTGAGCATCAGAAAATTTTTCCATATCTTGAATAAGTTTATTCCATTCTACTTCACAAGGTCCTTGTAACCATACATTAAATTTAATGTTATGACAGGTATAAGAACGGTGTTTTAAGGTTTCACTTGCAATAAGAGGACAATCTGCTAATTCATGATAGTCTTGTGCAATAAACGACTGATTACTTATTCTTTTTAATCCAATCGCGACATCATATTCATTATCTATGTTCAAAAAAAGTTCATGTGGCTGATACAAACGGGGCAAATTATACATCATACAATTTGCAGGGTTAATATACACTTGCTCAAAACCACAAAAGGTAGAACCTGCATCTATGGTGGCGCCATAGTATTCATAAAATAGATGTATTTCTTTCAAATCTTTGCAGAATACACGCCAAGTATTGCGGTCAACCTTTTTATGTTGAATTTTCTCACCATTCGCATTTTTAGCAACAAAAGTTTTTAAATTTTTAGCAAAGTTTTGTAGTTCATACCGACCTGGTCTGAAGGCAGGTAAAGAAACATCTATGTACTCTTCGTCAGACTTAATATCTTCAATAATTTGCTCTATTTGCAAAAGATGCCTGTTTGGTACTTCAAAAGAAATGATGTATTTCATGTTAAGAAAACTTTAAAATAAACCTTTTGCAAAGTTAAGTAATAATTTAAACTATACCGAAACAAAATTCCCCTCATTATTATTGAGGGGAATTTGTAAGAAAGATTATTTTATTTTTGCTGATTTTTGAGCATTTCTGCTTTACTAGCAGGTACATTATTATTAGGTATTTTGACTTCTATGTCTGCATCAGGGATGCGGGGCACTTCTTTAATTTCTTGAACATTTTTTGGAATAGGTAATAAAGCAGGTACAAAACGTTCTGATGAATATTTAGCAATAGTGCCGTCAGGATTAGTTTCGTCTGCACGATTAGCGGTTACTGTCCAAGTAAAAGGAGCGTTAGATGTACCACCGTCAAGTTCTATTACATCAAAGCCATTTTGAGTTTTATTTGTAACATAAACACCTTTACAATCTCCTTCAAGTTGGATAAATACACGTAAAGGGTGCTCTTGATTAACTACAATATTTTTAGCAAAAATAGGGTCTATGTTTATATGTGCACGTCCATTAACTAATCTGCCTGTACCATAATCTTGAAAGAAGTTTTCAGGAGCTTCGGGACAAGACATAGTAACCAATTTACCATTTACATCAGGTACAATGGTACTTACGGTACCAGTTCCTATAACTTTTCTTATAGTACCAGTATTATCTCTTACAGCTACATAAGCCCAGGCATTAGCAGTACCTGCTGTTTCTACTTGGAAATATCCCCCTGCGGAAGCACCTGTGCCATTAGAAGCGGCGTTATTGCCGCCGTTTGTATTTATTGTACTTGTGGCAAAACCCATAACACCATAATATTGCCCAACACCTACAACACCTGCACCTGTGGCAGGTGTGTAAATGCTGGTTATTAAGTTATTTCCTACGCCCACTACACCTATACCTTGAGAACCTGCCGTGGTGGAGTTAGCAAAACCAAAACAGCCTACTCTACTTCCTGTACTTGCAGAACCGCTACCTATTGTTAGATATAAACCTCCTGTATTATTACCTACAAAAATACCTCCTGTACCGCTGACATTACCATTAAATCCATCTACTCCGAAGCCTGTTGCTGAGCCTACCTGTCCATACACGCCATAAGTAGTACCTGTGGCACCTGTTGCAAAACCGAAAACTCCGCCTACATAACCTGTACCTGTGGGGGCTACATTACATTGTCCTTGTACCCCTCTGGCATTTTGTCCAGCACCTACTGCTGCGGGTGCGGCTAAACCCACTGTACCTATACCCCCACCGTTAGAAACACTTCTTCCATACACCCCATAAGCGGCACCCGCGGTGCTGGTAGTTCTTCCATAAGTACCTATAACAACCGCTGTACCTGCGTTACCTGTGGCTTCGCCATATACACCATAGGCAGTTGCGGCGGTTGCCCCTGTACCTTGTGGTGCAGTGTTATTTGCTCCATATACACCAAAACTTGTAGATGAAGCAGGTGTTTGTGTGCCAAGAAGATTACCCCATACTCCAAAACCTGTATTAGTAGTAGCGCTGTTACTTTCTCCGTACACACCAATGCCATTTCCACCTACATAGCCATTGATAGCAAAACCTCCTAATGCGTTAATAGCACCTGTATAACCTGTGCCATATACTGAGAATACATCGCCTCCAAAAGGAGTAGTATTGTTGTATACACCAGGTCCTGTAGCGAGTACGCGCATACGTTCGTTAGTAGCTGCCCCGCCATTAGTTTTTACTACAAACGCTTGGTTATCTAATGTACCAATAAAATTTGTACCCGCGGTAGTACCAGCATTTCCTAATGTGTACCATGCGTTTTGGTTACCTGCACCCACTGTACCTCCGCGATACATTATTCCGTTAGCGTCTACAATAACAACACTGAAAGGTGCTGTACCTGCGGCTAAGGCCGTGGTACTGGAAAGACCACTTACCCTGATAGTTGCTGTATTAGGAGAGGCACCGTCAGAAACATGTAATTTTTGTGTAGGAGCGGCGATACCTACACCCACATTCTGTGCATAAATGCTCGTGCTTGCAAGAGCAAGAAACACAAACAGAAGTAAAACTTTTCTTTTCATAACTTATTAGGAATTTGAACTTGCAATTTACAGGTAAAGAACTTTTTTTGCAAAAATTTTGTTATAAATCTTGTATGTTTTTTTGCCTAACTCTATGATAATAATTGATAGTCAATATATTAAAATTATAGTAATTAGTCTGACTTGCCTTGAAAAAGCAAGTAAAAACAAGATAAAACTTTATTCATAACACAAAGTTAATATAATTTTTGAAAAATAAAAGAAGCAAGCCTCACACTTACTTCTTTTATTTATGTTCAATTTTATCTTGTTTAAGAGGCTTTGTTTGCAGTCAGGTTAATATCAAAATTTACTTCCTTGCGGATAAGATTATCTTTTTTACCTTCATAATTTACACCCCATTGGGTACGGTCAATGTTAAAGTTAGAAACGGCACTTACTGTGGTTTCATTCACGGTTACATTGGCGCCAAATTCTATAGATTTGGTAACGTCTTTCATGGTAAGGTTAGCCTTGATTTTATGAGAATACTGACCATTCTGTTCTTTTTTTACCTCGGTAATCACTAATTTAGCAGTAGGGTATTTTTCTACATCAAAAAAATCAGGAGATTTTAAGTGTTTTTCCAAATCTTCTTTGCCTTTGCCTGCCTGCAAATCCAAACATTCAATAGTACTCATGTCAATAACAAACTCACCTCCTACTAATTCATTGCCCTGTGTGATAAGTTTGCCTTCTTTTACCTTGATAGTACCATCATGTTTTCCGGTAACTTTTGTGCCTATCCATTTTACAGAGGTTTTTGCGGCGTCCAAGGCGTAGTTAACGCCTGCTTTGTTCTGTTCTTTTTCAGCATCTCCAGCTTCTGCTTTCTGAGATTTGGGTGCTTTGGCACATGATGCCAGTAGTAACATGCCAATAAAAGCAAGTAATGATACGTATTTCATAGTTGTTGTTTAATTAACCAATACTATAACACAAATCTACAAAGTTGGTTCAATGTTTGAACATTGATTTTTTATTTTTTTGATAAACAGCTGATAAACAATAAATTATTTTTTATTCTACGGAAGGAGGTGTGATGTTTAACACAGGTTTCTGTCGGGTAATATTTTCTAATTCTGAAATAGATTTGGGTACTCTCTCGCTTAAATTCTGATTTCCTGTATCAGAAATAATAATAGTATCCGTTATTTTTATGGCTGTGTTCCACCACTTTACATCACAGTCGGATTTTGGAGGGATATATACTGAAACACTGACAGTTATAGCCTGTTGAGACTTAAATGCCGTGTATAATCCTGTTTCAGGATAAGATATTCCTATGTATTGGCATACGTCTTCTATCATGTATTTTCGCAAATCTTCTGATTTTTTGATAATTCCAAGGTTAAGAAATTCGTTTTTGAGTATTTCGGCTACCGTTTCCTGCGGAAGGTTAAAATTTTCATTAGGTCTGCATTTTTCTAATGCCGTCTGGTGAGCCTTATATACTACCTGGTAGACTTTTTTCTGGTTCTCTGAAAATTTACCCCCTGCGGGAACAGTTCTTACCGTTACGCCATGCCACCCTGCATAATTTACGCCCACATTTAACCTTACCCATTCATTTTCCCGTATTTTTTTATGATTATGAATGTATTTTAACAGCAAAGCATTCTCCCCTGAAGCAACTTCCACAGGGTAGGCAGGTAAAGCACCGTATTTCTGAATATAAAAATTAGCCATACTGGCAGGTTCGTGTTCCCATGTATTTGGATTTACGGATTTTAGCATTTCTGTAATACATACATTAGCTATACCTGTAGCTTTTTTTATGAGAAAAATTTCGTTTTCGTCTTTAGTTTGGCGGATATAATTCATAAAATCAGACAGACTGTAAATATCTGTATTGTACTGTGTGATGCGTTTTTGTAGACCTTCCCATTCTGTGGCGTTTTTTACCTGTAAGGAAAGCAGTAAAAGTTCGCTGTTTCTCAGTTCAGGATAATACTCCAAAGCAGAGATAACCTCTGTTTTGATATACTTTACAAAATTTTCAAAATTGACATCTTGCAACCTTGTCAGATAACGTTTGAGTACGGGATTAGAAGCATTTTCTGTTTCGCACCGCTTTTTTACCTCATTGGCAATCAAAGAGTTTGCATAGTATGGATTATACAGGGTTTTGTCATATTTTTTTGCACTAAAATCGCTTTTGAAAAAAACCTCATGATAAAATACCGGGCGGATACCACTAAATTTTTCAGCCCATTCTGTAAAAAAAACAAACTCATACCCAGATTTCTGCTGTGGTGCAGGTTCGGACACAAACAAAAATTCATTCTCAATAGCATTTTCAAATTTCTGAGGTTCTTTGAATACAAGTAAAAAAGCATTCTGTGTTTTACACCCTGTAAGGTAATAAAAGTCAGGGTCTTCTGAAAAAAAAATGGCAACGCTTCGGGGAGGAAGGAGTTGCACAAGGGCATTTCGTTTTTTTTTAAAGAAAGTTGCATCAGGTTTGCTCCATAATTCAGCGGTTGAAACCTGAACCTGACAAAGCACAAAACCACTGCTCAAGAAAAACCAGAGCAGTAGTTGCACACTGTGCCTGACAAACTTTCTCATTATATCAGTTCGTAACCTTGTTTTTTAAGGTCTTTCAGTACGGCACTGATACCTTTTTTGGAAATGGTTTTGATAGCGCGTGCCGTAAGGCGAAGCGTAATCCATTCTCCAGTTTCGGGAATAAAAAACTTTTTGGTTTGTAAATTAATATCAAATCTGCGTTTCGTTTTGTTATTAGCATGAGAAACGTTGTTACCTACGCGAGGCTTTTTTCCTGTAATGATACACTCTCTTGACATAAGGACTGCAAAGGTAATACTTTTTTTTAAAATCCAAGTTTATGAGGCTATTTTTTGAATAAGAATTTTCCCGCAATGTTCTGATTATCTCTCATCAGGGTATAAAAGTATGGCTTCTGTAATAATTTAAAGCGCTTACTTAATGGCAATACCAGCCACAGACGTCCAGCCTTTATCCCCATCATCAAAATGAATGTAGCACGCATCACTGATTATTTTGACAATCGTTCCGGGATAAAAAGCACCATTAGACCATTTTGCCATTACTTTAAGTCCTTCTTTGAGTTCTAATTTTCTGATTTGCGAAACAGGTACCCAACCTTGGTCACCATCAGCAAATACTACATAGCACTGTTCGTCTTTTTGTTCTACAATAGTACCTAAAAATATGCCCCTGCATTTTTCCAGAAAGCCAGTACTAATTCTCCAATGCTAAATGCCATAATAAAACAAAGATGGTAAATTTTTTCAGGACAAATAACATTTTTTAAGTACATGTGTTGTATCAGAAAGTAAAATGAGGTAAAATATAGATTAGGTAGTTTTAGTTTATGAACAAATTTACATACTTTTTACTGCTGTCTGTTAGTATAACTGTATTTTGTTTGTATATTTGCAAAGCTATGATATTCAATTTGGACATGATAAAGGAAGTATATACCAAACTTCCTGCGCGCGTAGATGCGGCAAAAAAAATGCTCGGCAGACCCATGACGCTGGCAGAAAAAATTTTATATGCTCATCTAGCATCAGAATTAGATAAACCTTTTAATAGAGGTAAGGATTATGCAGAATTTAACCCTGACCGTGTGGCTATGCAAGATGCAACCGCACAAATGGCACTATTACAGTTCATGACTGCAGGACGCAAAAAAGTAGCTGTTCCTTCCTCTGTACACTGCGACCATTTAATTCAAGCTGAAGTAGGTGCCGCACAGGATTTAGCCAAAGCTAATGAAATCAATAAAGAAGTATATGACTTTTTGAGTTCTGTATCTAACAAATATGGTATAGATTTCTGGAAACCAGGTGCAGGTATTATACATCAAGTTGTACTTGAAAATTATGCTTTCCCTGGGGGAATGATGATAGGTACGGATTCTCACACAGTAAATGCAGGTGGTCTAGGTATGATTGCTATCGGAGTAGGGGGAGCAGATGCCGTAGATGTAATGGCAGGCATGCCTTGGGAACTTAAATTCCCTAAATTGATTGCCGTAAAACTGAAAGGTAAAATGAACGGCTGGACTTCTGCGAAAGATGTAATTTTATGGGTAGCAGGTCAACTTACTGTAAAAGGCGGTACTGATGCTATTGTGGAATATATCGGTGAAGGGGCAGATAACATCTCTTGTACAGGTAAAGGTACTATTTGTAACATGGGTGCAGAAATTGGAGCTACTACTTCTATTTTTGGTTATGACAACCGTATGGCAGAATACTTAAAAGCCACAGGTAGAGCAGAGGTAGCCAAAATGGCAGATGCAATTGCAACTTACCTGCAACCAGACCCCGAAGTAGTACAAAACCCCGAAAAATACTATGACCAAGTCCTTGAATTAGATTTATCTCAATTAGAACCCCATATTAACGGACCTTTTACTCCCGATTTAGCTTGGCCTCTCTCCAAGTTTGCTCAGGCAGTAAAAGATAACAACTATCCTGAAACGCTCACCGTAGGACTTATCGGTTCTTGTACCAACTCTTCCTATGAAGATATTACTCGCGCGGCTTCTGTCGCAGAACAGGCAGTAAACAAAAAACTTAAAGCCAAGGCTGAGTTTACCATTACGCCCGGTTCTGAACTTGTGAGATACACTATTGAAAGAGATGGTTTATTGGATACTTTTAGCAAAATGGGCGGAGTTGTATTAGCCAACGCCTGCGGACCTTGTATAGGGCAATGGAAACGTCTGGGCGCAGAAAAGAAAGAAAAAAATTCTATTATCACTTCATTTAACCGTAACTTTGCAGGACGTACAGACGGAAACCCTAATACGCACGGCTTTGTGGCATCTCCCGAAATCGTAACCGCTTTTGCTATTGCAGGAAAACTTACTTTTAATCCGCTCAAAGATAAACTTATCAATGAAGAAGGTAAAGAAGTAATGCTAGAAGAACCCAAAGGATTAGAACTCCCCCCCAAAGGTTTTGATGTAAAAGATAACGGCTATCAAGCCCCTGCGGAAGACGGTTCTTCGGTACAGGTAGTAGTTAGTCCTAGTTCTGAGAGGTTGCAATTGCTTACTCCGTTTCCACCTAATACCAAAGAACAATTCCAAAACATGCCTTTGCTTATTAAAGTAAAAGGAAAATGTACCACAGACCATATTTCTATGGCTGGACCTTGGTTAAAATACAGAGGACATTTGGACAATATTTCCAATAACCTTCTTATTGGTGCAATCAATTACTTCAATGGTACTGCTAACAAGATAAAAAATCAGATTACTGGTGAATATGAAGAAGTACCCAAAGTTGCCCGTCAGTACAAAGCCAATAACATGGGCTGGATTGTAGTAGGAGATGAAAACTATGGAGAAGGTTCTTCACGCGAACATGCGGCTATGGAACCTCGTCATCTCGGCGGTAAAGTGATATTAGTACGTTCTTTTGCCCGTATTCACGAAACTAACCTTAAAAAACAAGGTATGCTCGCACTTACCTTTGCTGACCCCGCAGATTATGAAAAAATCCAGGAAGACGATATTATTTCTGTGCTTGGATTAGAAAATTTTGCTCCCGGTGTAAATCTTAAAATAGAAATTAAACATGCTGACGGCACAAAAGAAATCATAGAAGCTAAACACAGCTATAATGCACAGCAGATTGAATGGTTCAAGGCAGGAAGCGCTTTGAATATTATCGGTAAAAAATAACAACTTGCCATTCCATCACTAAATAGTACTAAAAACACTCTCCTAGCATAAATTATATGCAGGAGAGTTTCTTATAATAAAGAAAACAAGTACTCTCATATACACAAAATCGCAAAATTTGCCTACTTTTGAGCATTGTAATGGTTTCAAAAAAGAGAAAACGTTGGCTTGTTGTCTTGTTTGCATTTGTACTGCTAATAATCTTGATAGCAATTTTCAAGGTAAACATATTACGAAGTATAGGTAACGGACTCATATATCAAGATACATTAGAACCCTGCGAAGCCATTTTTGTACTCAGCGGTTCTGCTGACGAACGGGCGAAGCATGCCGCGTACCTACATAAAAAAGGATATGCCCCCCGAATTGTCTGTACAGGCGCAATTATCCCCGAAAATGTAGAAATACTAGGCATGGAACACAAAGAAGCACAGATTACACAAACCGCTTTAACCAAACGGTACAAAGTACCAGACAGTCTTGTAACTTGTCTGTTAGAAGGTACAAGTACCAAAGAAGAAGCTGACGCTATACTCAATTATGCAGAAAAACATCATTTAAGTAAAATTATGATTGTCAGCACTGCGTTTCACACCAACAGAGTAAAATATATTTTCAGAAAAAAATTCAGACATAATAAAAATATTAAAATTTGTATTCAACCCGCACCTGCATTGGACTATAATGAACGTTACTGGTGGAAAGATGAAGAAGGCTTATTAACTGTTTATACAGAATACGCAAAAAAAATGTATTATTTTTTTAAGTATTGAAAAATAGTTATATTTTTGTGCAGACCTTTAACACAGCAATATGGACCAACAGGAAATTCTAGAAGTTATTATAGGCGTTGTTTCTGCCGCTATCGTGCTGATATTGATTATTATGGCGGTAGTCAATGAAAATACGGGTAAAAAAAGACGGAGAAAACAATATCTCGCCCTTGCTGAAAAACTGCATTACAACATATTAGAGTTGGAAACCCTGGACAAACAAAGCGTAAAAGAAATGCCTACACTTGCCCGCATAGAAAAAGGCAAAAGCAAAGTAGTAGGGTATATCTATAAAAACGAACTCAAAATCAGAACGGCTGTTTTTGAGTGTAATGGTATCAGTTATGTATACATTGATGACCGTCTGATTTCTTATGAAACCAATATCCCGGATTTTACCATAGCCAAAGAATTTCTGTCTGACCGTATTGCCGAACGCTTTGGTGCCCAAGATATAGACTTCAAAGAATATCCTGAGTTCTCCCGTAAATATGTGCTTAAAGGAGCAGATGAACAAGCTATACGTAACCTTTTCCAAGAACCTGTTGTACGTTTTTTTGAAAAACATGAAGGTTTATACATGGAAGTACATAACAATAAAATTCTTATCCATAAAAATAAAGTACTTAAACCCGAAGAACTGGAATATTTCCTCGAAGAAGGAATTGAGTTCAGTAATATTCTTCGCAAAGTACTGCAGATAGAAAAAACCTGATGCACACATACCATACTCTGGGGCTAATGTCAGGTACGTCATTAGACGGACTGGATATGGTTTATGTACAACTCCGAAAAAATACTTTTGTATGGAAGTATGATATTATCTCGGCAAAAACTTTCAGTTATTCCAAAACGCTGATTAGCAAACTGGCAGAAGCACACACTTTTTCGGTTCAGGAAATCTGTCTGCTAGACTATGAACTTGCGGCTTTATGGTCAGAATGGATAAACAAAGAACAGTATCCGCTGTTGGACTGTATCGCGTCCCACGGGCATACTATATTACACGCACCTGAACAAGGATACACTCTGCAAATCGGGAATCCTGCATATATAGCCGCAACTACCAAAATTCCTGTCATATCTGATTTTAGGCGGGGAGATGTTGCTCTCGGCGGAAATGGCGCCCCACTTGTACCTTTTGGTGAGAAATATCTTTTTGACGTGTATCATTATCCTGTATTTCTCAATCTCGGCGGAATAGCTAACTATTCTTTTCATGAAAAGAGCAATCACATAATTGCTTCTGATATTGTTTTTGTGAATATTCTTCTCAATGATATCACCATGCGCTTTTTTGAACAGCCTTATGACCCTGACGGAAATATTGCCAGAAGCGGTAGGCTTATCCCTGAACTATTACAAAATCTTGAAAAATGGCATTTTTTAAGCCAAAAACCCCCAAAATCTCTTGGCAGAGAACAGTATGAAACAGAAATAAAACCTGTTCTTGAACCATATTTTTCTTTGGGTGCAGAAAATGTACTGCATACCTGTTGTCACTTTGTGGCTAAAAGCATAGTTCACAGTCTAAACAACTATGAACATTCACAATTGCAGGTTTTTGTTACTGGTGGCGGCGGACACAACCGCTTCCTGATGCACCTGTTACAAGAATATGGCACAAAAGAAAACATACATTTTTTTCTACCTGAAAAATCTGTCATAAACTATAAAGAAGCACTTATTTTTGCTTTTCTGGGACTAATGCGCTGGCTGAACCTTCCTAACACCTTGCCCTCCGTTACAGGAGCAGAAAAAAGCATATCGGGCGGAGCAATCTGGTTACCTTAATAAAGTAAAACAGCACTTTTATCAACTTAAAATATACTTTTATCTAATTTTACTTGTGTTTTTTTTACCCCGAAGTTAGTTTTGTGCTACTCATTTATGAATAAAAGGTGAATGTTTTCATAATGAAAGTGGGTAAATGTTTCAGGGCTGTGTTATGTTCAGCCCTGTTTTTATTTTTCGTATTCATTCTACTATACAGTTAAATCCGCTCTTAAAATAGGATAGCAAAACTCTTGCATGCCAAAATAAGACAGTTCTTTGCCCACTCCTGAGAGTTTTATGCCGCCGAAGGGATACTTGGGGTCTGAACGGACTAATCCGTTAACAAACACAGTACCTGCCAGTAGTTGTGTTGCAATCAATTGCCCTTGTTTTTTATCTGCTGTCCATATAGATGCGCCTAAGCCATATTCTGTACTGTTAGCTACCTCAATAGCTTCATCTATATCTACATAGGTATATACAGATGCCACAGGTGCAAAAACTTCCTCTTGCATCACGCGCATATCAGGTTTTACGTTAGTTAGCAGGGTTGGCAAAAAGAAATTACTTTGCTTATCTTTTCGCTTTCCACCTACAAGGCACACTGCACCTTTTTCTATGGCATCTTGTACCTGGGCTTCGGCTATTTCTGCTAAATCTAACCTTGCCATCGGTCCTATTTGAGTATCATGTTGTAATGGATTTCCTAATTTCAATTTTTCAATTTCCTTGTGTAATGAGGAGATAAAGTATTCAGAAATTTTTTTATGTATAATCAATCTTTTAGCCGCAATACAACTTTGTCCACAATTACCAAACCTTGAACGCATAAAAACCTTAATACTTTGTTCTATATCTGCATCTTCGCAAATAATGAAAGGGTCGCTACCACCAAGTTCTAATACTACCTTTTTCAAATACTTAGCCGCTTGAGTATTTACCTCAATACCTGCACGTGTACTACCTGTAAGACTTATACCTTTTATGCGTTTATCGGCAATTAAATTGCTTACCTGCTCATGTGAAATAAAAATATTAGTAAATATACCTTCTGGTATTCCTGACTGTTCAAATATCTCCTTTATAGCCAAAGCACATTGTGGAACGTTAGGGGCATGCTTTACCAAAACTACATTCCCTGCCATAAGAGTAGGAATTACAGCCCTAAACACTTGCCAATATGGAAAATTCCAAGGCATAATGCTTAAAATAATGCCCATAGGAACATAATATAACGCATATTTTTCGTCAAAAACTATGGGTTGTAGATACTCTTCACTGTGTGTATAATAATGCTCGCATAAAGTTGCACACTTTTCTACCTCAGCAATGCCCTCAGCAATCGGTTTGCCCATTTCAATAGCACTTAATTGAGCTAATTTTACCTTGTTTTGTTTTAATAACTCGGCTAATTTGGGTAATATTTGTGTGCGTTCTTGTATAGATTTTTGTTTCCATAAACTAAATGCAGTATGACTTTTTTGCACTTCATTTTCTAAAACTTCATTGCTGATACATTCTTGTTCAAACAAAATTTCTTGTGTGATTGGGGATATCGTTTGATATTTCATAACACAAAAATACAAATCTTGCATAATTTAACTCTATTTGTTATCTTTGTCAAGAAATGCGTATTAAGCCAATAGTTTTTTTACTGCTCATTATAGGTTCTTTTATTGCTTGCAAAAAAAAGAACACTATCCAACCTGTGGATACTAAGACCGCTCAAATTGCTAAAAAATGGCAAATAATAGAATATTACATTAACAGCGTTTCCGTAAAACTCGCCGATGGGGATTATTTGCATTTCAATACCAATAAAACCTACACAGAAAGAAAGTATAAAGTGATAGTTAGTGGGAACTGGGATTGGCAAGCTAATCAAACTCAAATCAGTATGAACAATGGCACATGGAAAGTGCTTACTTTATCTAATGTTCATTTAGAGTTAGAGAAATTGAATACCCAACCCTCAGAAAAATTAGTTTTACACCAATTTTAATTTTTAACTTGCAAGTATAAGTAGTAATTTAGTAAAGCAGGAATATTAGTCATGAGTGTAGGGGCTTCTTCAATAGGAACAACGCAAGTTTGAATAAATTCTCTTTCATCTAATGCGCCTGCACTTTTATTTTGATATTTATCTATCTCTGTTTGTGGTAGAATGAGTTCGCAGTAAAAAAAATAACCGCCTTCATCTAACAAACCAGGTGAAGTGTAGTACATTTGCTTATTAAGTAAGGTTAAATCGCTTTTTTGAATAATTAAGCCTGTTTCTTCTTGTACTTCTTTTACAGCAACTTTGTAAGGGTCTGTTTCGCTATCGCACATACCTGCGGGGTGTTCGTAAGAAATTTCTCCGTTAGATACACGATACTGTTTTACTAAAAGCAAGTATCTTTTACCTGTTTCCTGACTGATAAAACACGTAAGCACAGAAACAAAATGTCCTCTCAAAAGTACCACAGGCAATAGTTTTTCACCATTTTTATCCTGCGCATCAATATTAAGCAACGCAAAAATAACCTCACCATTAGGTTTGTGTACTAACTGCAAAGGAGTGATACTATTGAACTGAATGCCATTTTTTTCTAAAATAGCTTTCCACTGTTTGAATTTGAGTGCGTCAGAAAGTTCTTGCTTCATATACACAAAAGTATGAACTTTATTTGGTTATTTGTGTGATAATTGGGTATACGATACATAAAAACAAGTAAAACAGCTAAAAAATTGTTTTTTGAAGGTTATTTAATACATAGGATAGTATCCGTGCTTGCGTAAAACAGCTTGTCCCTCGGGACTGATAACCCAGTCCAAAAACTTTTTTACTTCTCCCTCGGGGGTTTTCCGCGTAATAAAATACATGGTGGTTACAATAGGATACTGATTAGAAATAATATGGTTCTCTTCGGGTAAAAGTGCAAGATACTGTTCATTAGAGCGTACCGCCAGCAGTCGGATATATTTTTGAAAATTTACTGCGTCTACTTTTTCGGCATGAAAAATGTCAGCATAACCAATAGCGCCCATATTTGCCTTAATAGAGTCTAACATCTCAGGGGTATTCGGTACAATGTTCAGGTCTTCTCTGTACTCTTCACCACCTAATACTTTACTCCTAAAAAAAGGATATACACCGCTACTATTGGGATATGAAAAAACTTTAATGGGTATATCTTCCATTCCGAGTTCTTTCCAATTTGTAATTTTTCCTGTATAAATACCTGCTAATTGTTCAAAACTGATTTCTTTAACCTTGTTTTTTTTATTGACAAGTATAGCAATCGCATTTTTACCTATGGGAAGCATAACAGGGGGCTGTCCGTAGTTATCCGCTTTGAAGCGTTCTAGTTCTTTTGGGTTCATGACTTTGGTAGATGCACAAATATCGGTTATGTTAGTAGTAAGAGCTTTTAATCCCATATCTGAACCTTTCATATTTACAGAAAACTGAACGTTTTTGTTTTTTTGCTGATATTTTTCTATCAGTTTTTCTACTATGGGTTTCATAAACTGAGACCCACTGACCTCTATGGTAGTCTGCGAAAAAGCTATCATGACCGTTACAAGCAATACGAACAATACTGATTTCATACTTTTGTCTTTTTATATGAATTACAACAACAAAGCTAATCCCTGATTATAATTCAATTGTTAAGCTATTATTAAGAAAAATGCCTGCGTTTCTGTGAAGTTAAAAAGTTGTTTTACAGATAAAAATCAGCAGTTTTACTAAATTAGATTTGGAATTTTAAGATTAAGTACAGTTATTTGAAAGCTAATCAAGGATATTTATGGAGAATACATCAATATTTAATGGAATTGTACAATACGAGCATGAGCAAGTAATGCTTTGCCATGATAAACACACAGGATTAAAAGCTATTATAGCTATTCATAACACAGTATTAGGTCCTGCACTTGGAGGTACGCGCATGTGGCAATATGCTAATGATGCAGAAGCATTAGAAGATGCTCTACGTTTATCTCGGGGAATGACGTATAAAGCCGCAGTAGCAGGGTTAAATCTTGGTGGAGGAAAAGCAGTTATTATAGGAGACTCCCGTAAAGACAAAAGCGAGGCTTTTATGCGGAGATACGGTAAATTTGTTAATAATCTTGGGGGAAAATACATTACTGCAGAAGATGTAGGTACTACTACCAAAGATATGGAATATATTCACATGGAAACTAAACATGTAGCAGGTATTCCTGAAAGTATGGGTGGCAGCGGAGACCCTTCTCCTTTCACGGCTTATGGTGTGTACATGGGCATGAAGGCCGCCGCTAAACACAAATGGGGGTCTGATAGCTTAAATGGTAAAAAAGTAAGCATACAAGGTGTAGGACATGTAGGCATTCATATTATTGAACATCTTACCAAAGAAGGCGCAACCGTGTATTTTACTGATATTTTTGAAGATAAAATTAAAGCTGTTCAAAAACAATTTCCAAGCGCTATTTTTGTAAAGCCGGAAGAAATTTACGGACTACAAGTAGATATCTACGCGCCGTCTGCGCTTGGTGCTACTATCAATGATGAAACTATTCCACAGCTAAAATGTGAAATTATTGCAGGTTGTGCTAATAATCAACTTAAAGACGAGGTAAAGCATGCTCAAATGCTTAAAGAACGCAATATTCTCTATGCTCCTGACTTTTTAGTGAATGCAGGCGGGCTTATCAATGTGTACTCTGAACTCAATGGATATAACCGCAAACGTGTGATGGAACAGTGTGAATACATTTATACAATTGCTATGAATGTATTTGAAGAAGCTGAAAGTAAAAATATCACTACAGCCCAAGCCGCTAATCAACTCGCTGAAAAACGTATTCAAAGCATTGCAAATAATAAACTGTATATCTAAAAGAATGACAACAAAATACACTGAACCCTACAATAGACAAATAGTAGGGTTCTGTGTTTTTATTACTTGCTTCGTAATTTTTCTTTATGCAAATTTGAAATTCTTATTACAATTGCTTTATTTCGCAATAAAATCAAAAATACCATGTGTAATAAGCGTAATAGGTTATTAGTTTTTTTATTTTGCACATTACTTCTTGCTCATAAAGCAGTTTTAGCTACTCCCCCTGATGAAGGTATGTGGTTGCCCATACTACTCAAAGAACTGAACGAAGAAGATATGAAAAAACGGGGATTTAGGTTAAGTGCAGAAGACATTTATAGCGTAAACAAATCCTCTATGAAAGATGCCATAGGACGTTTTGGTGGAGGCTGTACCTCTGCAATTATTTCCAATGAAGGATTATTACTCACCAATCATCACTGCGCACACAGTTATATTCAGTATTTAAGTTCTGTACAAAATGACTATCTTAAAAACGGCTTCTGGGCAAGAACAAAAAGTGAAGAGCTTCCTTGTCCGGGATTAACAGTTACGTTTATTGTAAGCATGGAAGACGTAACCAAAAAAGTATTAGAAAATACAGATAACATCACTGACGAACTTCAAAAACAAGCCAAAATCAATCAGAATATTGCACAAATAGAAAAAGAAGCCTCTAAAGGTACGCATTATAAGGCAAGAATATCACCTTTTTATTATGGTGCTGAGTACTACATGTTTATCACTGAAGTATTTACTGATGTACGTTTGGTAGGAGCGCCACCTGAGAAAATAGGTCAATTCGGCGGAGATACAGACAACTGGGTATGGCCTCGCCATGGTGCAGATTTTGCGATATTTCGTATTTATGCGGGTGCAGATAATAAGCCTGCCCCATACAGCCAAACCAACGTACCATACAAGCCTAAATATGTATTTCCTATCTCTTTGCAAGGCGTTCAGAAAGGTGATTTTACTATGGTGATGGGTTTTCCAGGTAGAACTTTTGAATACCTACCCTCCCAAGACGTAGAAATGAACGTAAAAATGACTAATCCTGCTATTATACGCATACGCGAAGAACGTCTTAAAATTATTGATTTAGCTATGCGTTTAAGTGATACGGTTCGTATTAAATACTCTGCTAAATATGCAGGAATTAGTAATGGTTATAAGAAAACTACGGGACAATTAAATGGATTAGTTCGTTTAGAAGCCGTAAAACGTAAACAAGAACTGGAAGCACAGTTTCAGACATGGGCAAACACACAAGGAGAACCTTACAAGAGTATTTTACCTGGTTTTGCTAATGTCTATGCTACACTGTCTAAACTCAACCTCGCATCTGTGTACATTAACGAAGCTATTTTTGGAATAGAAATTCTCAATTACGCTACAAATTTTATTGAACTAGAAGAAATTGCAAAAAAAGAAAACAGTACCGACCATGATTTTGAAGAAGCTAAACGTAAAATAGCCTCATCTGTACATGCACATTTCAAAGATTACGAACCCCGCGTAGACAGAAAAGTTATGACGGCTTTACTTCAAATTTATTACGAAAATACTACCAAAGATGCACAACCTACTATTTTTACTGAAATAGAAAAAAAATATAAAAATGATTTTGCAGAGTTTAGTAAATATGTTTTTAGCAAGTCTTTCATGACCAATGAAAATGATGTAAATAAATTTTTAGAAAAAACAAACAAAAAAAATATTCAGAAGCTATTAGATGACCCTGCTTATCAGGTTGCCAAATCTATGTGGAATAAATATTACAGAGAAATTAAACCCGAGTACGATAAGTTAAGTGCAGAAGCCCGTAGATTAAACAAAATTTATATTGAAGGATTACGAAAAATGCTACCTGAAAAGAAATTCTACCCTGATGCCAACAGTACCCTTCGCGTTACATTTGGGATTATTTCTGATTACGAACCCCGCGATGGTGTTCGTTATGAATGGTTTACTACTTTGGACGGTATTATTGAAAAATCTAAATCTCTTAATCCTGATTATGAAGTTCCTGAAAAACTAAAAGAATTACATGCTAAAAAAGACTACGGTAGGTATGGTAAAAATGGTGTACTATACACATGTTTTATAGGTACAAATCATACCACAGGGGGCAACTCAGGTAGTCCTGCACTCAATAGAGATGGACATTTGGTAGGTATAAACTTTGATAGAAATTGGGAAGGCACAATGAGCGATATTATGTATGACCCTGCCAAAACTCGCAATATCATGGTAGATATCCGGTATGTACTGTTTATTATAGATAAATACGCAGGTGCAGGATATTTGCTCAATGAAATGAAGATTATTGAATAACTTTGTTGAAAAAAGCCTATCAAGTTTTTATTGTATGAAAAGTTTTGTGTTTTATTTCACAAATCTGTTTCTAATCCATTTTTCAAGTTCTACGGCATGAAAGACTATTGCAGAAACCCCTACACAAAATCCTAACTCCTTTATGGATAAAGGTTGTGTTTTAAGTAGTTCATTTCCTAATGGAGTATAAATAACTATAAGTTGTAAAAATATAGTGAAAATAATAGTGTATATCAAAAAGCGGTTAGATAACAGTCCTCTGTGATACAGATATTGCTTTTCAGAACGAATGGCTAATACATGCCCTAATTGAGAGAAAGCTAACACTGAGAAAACTATTGTTTGCCAATGTGAACCAAAATAGCGCATCGCTAAATACTGCGATACTAATGTAACTAATGCCATTAAAAAACCTACCCATAAGATATGATAGCCATTTCCATGAGCGAAGAGACTTTCATTTGAGGCTCTTGGCGGGCGAGACATAATATCAGGGTCTTCTTTTTCATAAGCTAATGCTAATCCTGGAAATCCGTCTGTAACTAAGTTAATCCATAAAATATGCACAGGTAATAAAGGTAAGGGCAAGCCTAATAGTGGTGCAAATAAGATAACCATAATTTCTGCACTATTACACGTCATTATGTACTTTACAAATTTTCTGATATTATCAAAAATACGGCGTCCCTCACGTACTGCTTTAACAATAGTAGCAAAATTATCATCTAAAAGTACCATATCCGAAGACTCTTTACTTACATCTGTACCACTAATGCCCATAGCTACACCAATATCTGCTGTTTTGAGTGAAGGCGCATCATTTACGCCATCTCCTGTCATAGCTACATAAAATCCTTTTGCTTGCAAAGACTGAACAATTTTAAGTTTTTGTTCAGGTGAAACTCTTGCAAAAATCGTTACTTTATCTAGTTTATCATTAAACTCATTTTCAGGCATTTTATCTATCTGTGCCCCTGTCCATGCTAAATCACCTTCCTTATAAATTCCAATAGCTCTTCCAACAGCAATCGCCGTAGCAGGATGATCTCCTGTAATCATAATGGGTTTAATTCCTGCCTGTAAACACTCTTTTATGGCTTCTTGCACCTCATGTCTTGGGGGGTCAATCATGCCAGCTAAACCTGCAAAACACAAATCTTTTTCTAAATCTATTAAGTTCTCTTCTGATGGAACACTTTCTACTATACGATAACCAAATGCTAATACGCGGTTTCCTTCTTTTGCCCACTCGTCAGACAGTTCTAATACAGCAGACTTAATAGATGTATCTTGTAGTTTCTGTACAATAGACTCAGTTGCACCTTTTGTAAGAACTAAATATCTGCCTTCAAAACTATGAATGGTACTCATACATTTTCTTACAGCATCAAAAGGAATTTCTGCTACCCTGGGAAAGCACGTGTGAATACCCTGATAATTTTGTAGAGAAATATCTTCCAAAACTTTGTGTACCAAAGCAATTTCAGTAGAATCTCCAATCCATTCCTTATTTTCGTGTATTTTTACTTCATGATTTAAGGCTAAATTTAAGGTAAGTATATCAAAATCACCTAACTTTATTTCATCAAAACTCTGTATTTTGACTACTTTCATCTTGTTTTGTGTAAGTGTACCTGTTTTGTCTGAACAGATAATAGACACAGAACCTAATGTTTCTACGGCATGCAATCTACGGATTAGTGCATTTTTTTTTACCATTCTTTTTGCACCTATGGCAAGAGAAACGGTTATCAAAGCAGGCAGTGCTTCAGGTATTGCCGCCACAGCAAGACTTATACCTACCATTATCATCTCAAATAAGTTCTCGTTTCTTATATAACCTAATCCAATAATTATCAAACAAACAGCTAAAATGATGTAAGTTAGTTTTTTAGAAAAGTCCTTCATACGTTTTTTAAGAGGAGTCTCTCCTTCCTCTATTTCAAGCATAGAAGCAATTTTTCCTATTTCTGTTTGCATTCCTGTTTTATACACTATGGCTAATCCTCTGCCATTAGTAACCAGAGTACCTTTATAACTCATGTTAGAACGGTCTGCTAATACAGTATCTTGCTCGTGTATTATTTCAGCATTTTTATCTACACTGATGGACTCTCCCGTTAGTGCGGATTCATCTACTTTTATGCTATGCGTTTCTAACCAACGAATATCCGCAGGAACAGCACTTCCTGCTTCTAACATTATAATATCACCTGGTACAAGTTCAGTAGAATCAATTTGCTTCCATTGATTATCTCTTAAAACTTGTGTTTGTGTCTTAGATAATTTTTTCAACGCATCTAACGCTTGTTCTGCTTTATATTCTTGATAGAAGCCAATTATGGCATTTAAGAGAACAATAACAACAATAATAATTGAATCCTTGTAATCTCCCATAAAAATGGATAAAATTGCCGCACTTACAAGAATAAGTATCATAAAATCTAAAAACTGGCTAATAAAAATTTGAATAGCTGTTTTTTTCTTTTTTGATTGAAGTTCATTTTTGCCAAATTTACCTAACCGAGAACGTGCTTCATCATCAGCAATTCCATTAAATGAAGAACTTAATTCTTTTAGAGCCTTCTGAATGTCTATATAATGCATGACTAACCCAATTTGTACAGTAAAAATAAGTTAAAAATATACATGATGAATATTAAGAAAGTGTCAAGCCCTAACACATACTTTTTTCTATCAGGTTTGAACATTAAACTAATGATTACTACACAACTCATAACAATAGAGAAAAATACTGAAATTAAATGATTAGATGAAGTATAAAGCAACATAGGCCCTTGATAAAAAAGGTCTTCTAAAAACAAAATGAAAATATTGAATATGTTGCTTCCGAGTAAATTTCCAATGGACATATCCACCATACCCGCGCGTACTGCGGCAATGGATACTGCTATCTCAGGTAAATTAGTAGACACTGCAAGAAATAATGTTCCTACAAAGGTCTTTCCTAAACCTGTTTCATTAGCAATTTTATCAGCAAAATCAGGAAGGAATATAGAAGCAATTAGAATAACTATCGCAAAAAAAGCATACATTGCAATAACCTTTTTCAGATTAGGCATTTTATGGTTTTGTTCAGTTTCCGAAGAAGATGTTTGTTGCTCATTTAATTTGTTATATGCATACACTATTCTGATAGACAGTAAGTAAAATACCATAAAAGAAAAGCTAATCAATCCTATTTCAGGTAATATCTGCCATTCTTTTTTTAAGAAAATGCCCAGTCCTGCTAAGCTAATCAAAATTATACCCAATGATGCAGAAATAATATGAGATTGAGTTGCTTGTCCAAAAACAGGACGATTTTTAGGAAGATAAAAATCAATAATGCTCAGTAGTGCAAGGTTACACACACAACTTCCAAGTATGTTACCTACAGCTAAATCTGCTGAACCTACATAAACTACAGAAGATATACCTACAAAAACTTCGGGTAATGAAGTTACTGTTGCCATTAAAATTAAGCCTATCCAACCTCTATCTAATCCGCTGATTTGTGCAATTAAATCTCCATAATAAGAGAGATTTTTACCTGCATAAAGAATAATTAAAGAGCATAAAATAAATCCACCAACAGCTGCGTACATGGTGCTAATATAATACTCTTTTGAAAAAAGCAATGTACTTGCTTCCATGCCAAATCGTTCAACAGGTATATTATTTTCTCATTATCACTTACTTAAATTTGTTACCATTCGCTGTATTATAGTTTTGAATATGATAAAATTGTAATAATATCCTGCACAGGTTTTTTGAGAACAGGATGTATATAACTCGGAAAAAGTTCCTGTAAAGGCAGTAAAGCAAACATGCGTTCATGCAAATAAGGGTGAGGAGCAGTTACTGTTTGCGTATGAATAACTTCCGAATTAAAATCCAGGATATCTAAATCTATGATGCGAGGTTGCCATTTGTCTGCGGTGCGTATCCTGCCCATATTTTCCTCAATAGCCAACAAGTATTGCATACAAGTTTGTGCATTTAGATATGTTTGTATATGTACGCAGGCATTAAGAAAATCCTCCTGCTCGGTATTTCCCCATGCCTTTGTTGGATAAAATGAAGAAACAGCAATAAGTTTAGTCTGCGGCATTGCTTGGATATGATGTATAGCTCTGTGTAGATTTTGGTGCTTATCTCCAATGTTGCTCCCCAAGCCAATAAATACATTTTTCATAATCAAAAACTATAAATTGTTTAAATTTTGCGTCCCTGTATCCATACTTGTTCTATAAGGTTGTCCCCAAAATGATAGGGAATGCAGGCTAAACCTGAACAAGGTCTAGTAATCACAAAATTTGCGGTACTATTAGTCGCTAATTTTCCATAACCTTGTGCGGAGAGTTCTATGGCATGAGCGCCATTGAGTGTACACGCAGTAAGAGCTTCTTCGGGTAGCATACGCATTTGTATACAAGCTAAACTCATTACAAAACTCATATTCCCTGATGGTGAAGAACCAGGGTTAAAGTCTGTTGCCAAAGCTACACACAAGTTTTTTTCAATCATTGCTCGTGCATTAGGATAATTTATACGCAAAAAGAAAGCTGTAGACGGCAGTAAAGTAGCTACAGTATTTGAATGTAATAGACATTCAAGTTCAGCGTCTCCTGTGTGTTCTAAATGGTCTACGGAGATAGCTTTGTGTTTTACGCCTATTTGAATCCCCCCCGAATTAGCAAGTTCATTAGCATGAATTTTAGGTTTTAGTCCATATTTAGCTCCTGCGGAGAGAATAGTATCTGTTTCGTCTACGGTAAAAAAACCTTCATCACAAAATACATCAATATAATCTGCTAATTTTTCTGCGGCTATATTCGGTAACATTTCATTAACAATCAATTCTATGTATTTATTTCTGTTGTTTTTGTATTCCAAAGGAATAGCATGCGCACCTAAAAAAGTAGCTTTAACAGGAATATCTACCGCTTCTTTTAATCGCGCAATGACTCGCAACATTTTAAGTTCACTTTCTACGCTTAACCCATACCCAGATTTAATTTCTACTGCACCCGTACCCTTTTGAATCATGCTTTGCAAACGAGAGAAAGCTTCTTCATATAAAGTTTTTTCAGAGGTTTGTTGTAAATGAATAGCAGAGTTTAGTATACCTCCACCTTTGGCGGCAATCTCCTGATAAGTAAGTCCTTTAATTCTGTCTACAAATTCGTTTTCTCGTGTGCGTGCATATACAATATGTGTATGACTATCGCAGAAAGTAGGAAAGATAATTTTACCTGAAACATTTATCACCTCTTCAAACTCATTGACTTCTAATTCTTGCATACTGCCATATTCTTTTACTTTACTTCCCTCAACGCGTAGGTATCCGTTTTTAATACAAATCGGACTTTGCATGGCTTTGCCTTGCAATTTATGAGTTTGACTGTCTGCAATAATATACAGTTCTTTGATGTTTGTGAATACTTTCTGCATACAACAAAAATACAAGGAAAGAGTAAATTTTACATAATGAGTGCTAAATTTAAGTGCGTGTTTTTTTATAGGTAAAGAATTTTTTATTGGCAGATACGCATAAAATCGTACTTTTGTGTGGCTATGAATGTAGACGTAGAGGCCTTAAAAAAACGGTTTAACATCATAGGAAACGCACCTATGTTGATTCATGCCTTGCGTACAGCCGCACAGGTTGCTTCTACTGATGTTTCTGTGCTTATTTTAGGAGAGAGTGGTACAGGAAAGGAAGTATTTTCAAAAATTATACATCAACTTAGTCATAGAAAAAATTATCCTTTCATTGCGGTTAACTGCGGTGCTATTCCTGAAGGTACTATTGACTCCGAACTTTTTGGGCATGAAAAAGGCGCATTTACAGGTGCGGTAGAAGCCCGAAAAGGATATTTTGAAACGGCAAATGGCGGTACAATTTTTCTAGATGAAATCGGAGAAATGCCTTTAATGACACAGGCAAGACTGCTGAGAGTGCTAGAAAGTGGAGAGTTTATCCGTGTCGGAAGCAGTAAAGTTCAGAAAACAAATGTACGCATTGTAGCCGCCACCAACGTGATGCTTACGCAGGCAATTGAAAAAAAACAGTTCCGTGAAGATTTGTACTATCGCCTGAATACAGTTCCGTTATTTATTCCGCCCCTGCGCGAGCGTGGTGAAGACATTATTGAGCTTTTTCGGTACTTTGCTTATGAGTTTGCTCTTAAACATAACCGTACTACTGCTCTTCGGCTTGAAGAAGAGGCAAAACCTATACTACTCAAACATATATGGAAAGGTAATGTGCGTGAACTTCGCAATGTAATTGAACAGATGACCATACTTGTTCCTGAAAATTATGTTTCTGCAACAGTTTTACAAAAATACATCACAAGTAATCTTACTCCTAATACGATTGTATCTGGTTTGCCTACGCTTTCGCAGGAAAACAGTGCCAAAGACCTTTTTACAGAGCGAGAAATCCTCTATAAGGTGCTATTTGACCTAAAAAAAGATGTTACTGACCTCAAAAAAGTAGTAGCACAACTACTTCAAAACCGTTCTGAAGGCACATCTGTACAGTTTCCGAATGTAGTACTCAATACCAAAGAAAATTCTCTCTCCAACCTGATAGATACAGATACGTATCATGATTTTTCTATCATAGAACAGGAAGAGCATATCCCGCAGGAAAATACTCTTTCTTTAGAACAGCAGGAAATTGCCACTATTGTTGCCGCACTTAAAAAATATCACCATAACCGCAGAAAAGCCGCTCAGGAACTTGGTATATCTGAGAGAACTTTATACCGTAAAATCAAGCAGTATAATTTAGAAAAAGAATAAATGACGCTTTTTATTGGTAAAAATCATATTCACTATACAGAGCTTAGTTCTACGAATGACAAAGCTATTGAGTTATTACAGGACAATATACCTGAGGGAACTGTAATTACAGCATTACACCAAAACAAAGGCAGGGGACAAAGCGGAAGTGTATGGCACAGCGAAGCAGGTAAAAATGTTTTATTTAGTGTAGTACTGTATCCTAAGTTTTTGCAGGTACAGGAACAGTTTTATCTGACAATGGCTATGGCATTAGCCGCACAAAAAACTATTCAGCATTTTATACCTGATAAATCCGTGCAGATTAAGTGGGCAAATGATATACTAGTACAGGGTAAAAAAATATCAGGGATGCTCATAGAAAA
>CALIZB010000147.1 GCA_938028625.1 uncultured Bacteroidia bacterium
TAGTTTTTACTTCATTTTTGAGTTGCCATGGTATAACGGGTATATTCTCCTGACTAATATAAGGCTTTCTATAAATAAATTCTCTAAAGTATAATATACCTGTTTTCTTATCTATAACATACATTTGTCCATAGATATCTCGTTTTCGTTTAGTTGGTCTGCCACTTGCAGAAGTGTTTGCTTCTAATGAGTCTTCTTTTTGCATATATGCTAATTTATCATAGTCAAATAAAGATTTTTCGCTATTAAAATATAGATAAGCAGGAAAAGTACGAAGTTCTACGGGAGCGGGAAAGGTAAAACTATATTTTATTATCCCAGATAAATTTTGGGATATAAGAGATACCCATGGTGATAATAATAGTGTTGTGATAATTGTTTTCATAATGTCATAATTAAATTGTAAAATAATAAGAACTTTGCTGCAAAAAGTAATTTACAGCAAAGTTATAAGCATTTTATCAAAAATTAGCAACTAACATTGTTATCAAGAAAGGTCTGAATAGCTACAGTAAGTTCATTACAGCCAGAGCCTATAACCACGATGGGTAATTGATAGTACTTTCCACATACCTCTACAAATATTGAGCAAGGCACTTGTTGTACGTCTTGTGGTTCTGCGGATACGTAGTTAGTCACAGGTTCTACATTAGGCAGGTTGCCATTTTTAGGGTTGTTCTCTGCTTGTACTTGCACTGCAAGGAACAACATTAGTCCGAGTGCGATGGATTTAAGAAGTTTTTTCATAGTTAAATAAATGAAATTGAAATGTGAATTACCCTTTTTTCGGCGGTAATGTTTTCCTAACGGTCTTTTTGCCACCGTAACTGCCGCTTCGCGAAAGCGACTGTAAAAAAAAAAAAATGTTGATATCACCAAATTTTTGTTACAATATTTTTTGTGTACTAAAATAAAAGTATTGAAAATGAGGGAATTATTTTTTATTCATATTTTTCTATGGTAAGTATTTGTTTTTAGATTACTATATCTTATAGAAAAGTCTTTTGCTTATGTTATTTCAGTAAGACATTTTGATATTAGGCAATATGCGTTTTTTAGTGTAAAAAGCCTGTTTTTGAAATAAAAAAATAAAATTACTTGACAATATACAGATAATTATCATAACTTTGCAGTCCTTTTTAAAAAGTGTATTTAGGTTACGTATGAGCCAAAGAATTAGAATAAAGCTGAAATCTTATGACCATAGTCTTTTAGATAAGGCGGCGGAAAGAATTGTAAAAAGCGTATTAAGTACAGGCGCTGTGGTAAGTGGTCCTATTCCTTTACCTACAGAAAGGCATATCGTTACGGTAAACCGCTCCCCTCACGTAGACAAAAAGAGTCGCGACCAGTTTCAGGTATGTACTTACAAGCGTCTAATTGACATTTTTACAAGCACTTCAAAAACCGTAGACGCTTTGGCAAAATTAGAACTGCCAAGCGGCGTAGATGTACTTATTAAAGCATAATCAAAAAGAACTATGGCAACAGGACTTATCGGCAAAAAAATTGGAATGACCCGCATCTTTGTAGATGGCAAATCTGTACCCTGTACGGTAATTGAGTTGGGTCCTTGCGTAGTAACGCAAGTTAAAACCGTTGAAAAAGACGGTTATGAAGCATTTCAAGTTGGGTTTGGTGAAAAAAAAGAAAAACACACTACCCAACCTCTGATAGGACACTTTAAAAAAGCTAATACCACCCCAAAACGTAAATTAGCAGAGTTTAAGTTCTTTGACAAAGAAATTAAGTTAGGTGATACTATCAGAGTAGAAGACGTATTCGCTGAGGGAGATATTGTAGATGTAAGCGGTACTTCCAAAGGAAAAGGTTTCCAAGGTGTTGTAAAACGCCATGGATTCGGTGGTATAGGAATGACATCACACGGTCAGCATGACAGGGTAAGAGCGCCTGGTTCCGTAGGAGGTTCATCTTATCCTTCACGTGTATTCAAAGGATTGCGAATGGCAGGTCAGACAGGAAATAAAAAAGTAAAAGTAATCAACCTGACAGTGCTTAAAGTAATTCCTGAACAAAACGTGTTGGTTGTATCAGGGTGTATTCCAGGACATAATAACAGTTACGTGAGAGTTGAAAAATAATTAAGGAGGAAAGAAAAACATGGAAATCGCATTATACAATGTTAATGGTCAACAAACATCATCTATACAAGTGTCTGATGAAGTTTTTGGTATTACTCCTAACGACCATGCCATCTATTTAGATGTAAAACAATATTTAGCTAATCAGCGTCAGGGTACACATAAAGCCAAAGAACGTGGTGAAGTACGCGGCAGTACTAAAAAACCCTACAAACAGAAAGGCACAGGTAATGCTCGCGCGGGTCATAAACGTTCTCCTTTGTGGCGCCATGGTGGTAGAGTATTTGGACCTCGTCCAAGAGATTATCGCTTTAAGCTAAATCATAAATTAAAGGTTCTTGCCCGCCGTTCTGCTATGGCTTACAAAATTCAGGATAACAAACTGATAATAGTAGAAAATTTTACCTATCAGAACATTAGCAACGAATCCGCACCCAAAACCAAAGCCTTCCTGAACTTCCTTAAAGGGTTCAATGCACAAAATGAAAAAGTGCTTTTTGTATTGCCTGCGCTTCCACAGCTACCCAAGGCACCAGATACCCGCAAAAAAAGAGCTTTATATGTAGAAGGGTATATTCCCAAAAAATCCCGCAGACCCATTGTTACCTATAAAGAACATAAAGAAAAATTGGCAGCAGCACTTCAGACTTACAGCGTTCAAAAAGCAGAATTTGATACAAAATATGAAAAAAATAACTTGTTGTATCTATCTGCCCGTAACCTGCCTAATGTAACAGTTGTTACTTCGTCAGAACTTCATACCTACAACATTATGAACGCAGGAAAAATTATTATTCTGAAAGAAGCATGGGAAAATTTTGTATCAGCGGTAGGTAAATAAAAGGAGGCAAAAATGATTATCAAGAAAGTTATTGTTACAGAAAAAAGCACCCCTCAGATGGAGAAAAAAAACATCTATACCTTCCAGGTAGATGTGCGTGCTAATAAAATAGAAATAGCCAAAGCGGTTCAGGAGATGTTTAATGTTCAGGTAAAAACTGTTCGTACACTTATCCGCATGGGCAAAAAGAAAGTTCGTATGACTAAAAAAGGCGTTTCAGTCGGAAGAACTAATCGTGTTAAAATTGCAAGAGTAGAACTGCAAGAAGGCAATAGTATTGATATTTACGGAGCAAATGTTTAATTAAATTAAGAAATTGAAGTATGGCAATCAAAAAATTTAAACCAGTAACCCCCGGAACACGTCATCGTTCTATCGTTTCCAATGAAGATATTACGACCAATGTTCCTGAGAAATCACTTTTAGCATCGCTAAAAAGTACAGGGGGAAGAAATAATCAGGGTAAAATGACTATGCGGTATATAGGTGGCGGAAATAAGCGTCAGTATCGTATCATAGATTTCAAAAGAGATAAATATGGTATCCCTTGTGTGGTAAAAACCATTGAGTATGACCCTAATCGTACTGCACGTATCGCATTAGTCTCTTACAAAGACGGCGAGAAGCGCTATATTATAGCTCCCAAAGGCTTAAAAGTAGGTATGGAACTCACAAGTGGCGAAAATGTTGCGCCTGAGCTAGGTAATGCTATGAAAATGAAAAATATACCTTTGGGTACATTCATTCATTGTATAGAACTCCAACCAGGTAGAGGCGCACAGATGGCACGTAGTGCAGGTACTTATGCCCAGTTGCTTGCCAAAGAAGGAAAATATGTGATACTTGCACTTCCTTCTGGAGAAACCCGCAAAGCGTTAGGTGAAGGTATGGCTACTATTGGTACTGTATCCAACGAAGACCACATGAACATTGCTTTAGGTAAAGCAGGAGCAAAAAGACATCTTGGCAGAAGACCCCGTAACCGAGGTGTTGCCATGAACCCTGTTGACCACCCAATGGGCGGTGGAGAAGGAAGAGCAAGCGGAGGTATTCCCCGTAGCCGTAAAGGAATTCCTGCAAAAGGATACAAAACCCGTAATAAGAAAAAACATTCTAATAAATACATTATCAAGGATAGGAGGAAATAAAAAACATGGCACGTTCTATTAAAAAAGGTCCCTTTGTAGACCTCTCATTGATGAAAAAAATCAATGAAATGAATAATAGTAAAAGTAAAAAAGCAATTAAAACGTGGTCAAGACGTTCTATGATTACTCCGGATTTTGTGGGCCATACGTTCAATGTACATAACGGAATAAAATTTATTCCTGTGTATGTAACAGACCAAATGATTGGGCATAAATTAGGTGAATTTGCACCTACTCGTAACTTTAAAGGTCATGCAGGTTCAAAAGATAAAGGTAAAAAGTAATGGAAGCAAAAAAATTAACTCGTAAAGAAAAAATAGCCGCTGGGGTAGAAAAACCTTATACAGGCAATCGTAAGTGGAATACAGCAGAAAAACGCAAGCAGGCCAAGCGTGAAGCGTCAGAAGTAACGGTAAAACTAAACCACTTTCCTACTTCTCCTCGCAAAATGCGTTACGTGGCAGACTTGATACGCGGAACTTCCGTAGACAGAGCATTGTCTATACTGCAGTTTAACCAACGTGCAGGAGCTTATCCGCTATGGAAGCTAGTTTTAGCAGGTGTAGATGCATGGAAAAATCATAATGCCGACGCACAGTTTGATGAAGGTGATTTAGTTATTAAAGAAATTCAGGTAAATGAAGGTAGAGCCTTAAAGCGTTTAGTAACAGCACCTCAAGGTAGAGCTTATCGTATGAAAAAACGCTCCAATCATGTTATTTTGACTATTGATAGTGCATTGCCTTTGAATGCGATGAGAACCATTGAAACTATAGCAGAAGAAGCAGAAAACAATCTTTCAGACAATTCAGATAATCAAGAAAATTAAAATATGGGACAAAAAATTAATCCTATTGGACTTAGAGTAGGTATTATCAGAGGCTGGGAATCCAACTGGTATGGCGGCAAAAACTATGCAGACAAACTTGCAGAAGACGAAAAAATCCGTAATTATCTGCATGTACGTATTCCCAGAGGGGGTATCTCCAAGATTGTTATTGAACGTGCAGCTAAAAGAATTACTATCACTATTCATACTTCTAAACCTGGTATTATTATCGGTAAAGGCGGGAAGGAAGTAGATATTATTCGTGAAGAAATCAAAAAACTCACAGGCAAGGACGTGAATATCAATATTGCGGAAGTAAAACGCCCTGATACAGACGCCCGTCTTGTAGCAGAAATGATTGCACAACAGTTAGAAGCCCGTATCTCTTTCCGCAGAGCTATGAAAGGCGCTATCTCTGCGGCTATGCGTTCTGGTGCAGAAGGTATTAAGGTAAAATGTTCTGGTCGTCTGGGCGGTGCTGAAATGGCTCGTGTAGAACAGTATAAAGAAGGAAAAATCCCTCTTCATACATTACGCGCTGATATTGACTATGCTCTTGCCGAAGCACATACTATCTACGGAATTATTGGTGTTAAAGTATGGATATACAAAGGTGAAGTATACGGTAAAGTAGACCTGTCTCCTAACACTTCTTCCAACCAGAATCAAGGATTCAATAATGAAAAAAGTGGTGGCGACAACCGATACAACAATAAAAAAGGTGGCGGCGGAAACAGAAATAACAACAAGCGCAGAAAAAATAATAACAATTCAAAATAAGGTTATTCCTAATATTAACCATGAATTTTATTCTTAAAAATATACCTGAACGCGCTCAAAAACCAAGAACTAACGGCATAACCCTTGCACTTGACAAGGGTTTTAGCCTCTTGGAAGCAGAACAATGGCTTTCAGTAGCATCAGAATACATTGATGTGGTTAAACTCGGTTGGGGAACGGCTTTTGTAACTCCAAAACTTACTGAAAAAATTGCTTTATACCACTCCGCAGGCATACCTGTATATTTTGGGGGTACATTATTTGAAGCTTTTGTTATTCGTAACCAGTTTGAAGACTATATTAAAATACTGCATAAATACAATATGCGTCACGTAGAGGTTTCTGATGGAAGTATCACTATTTCCCATGAAGAAAAATTAAAATATATTGAACGTTTATCCAAAGAATTTACAGTTTTATCCGAAGTGGGTAGCAAAGATATAAACAAGGTTATTGCACCTTACCGTTGGATAGAAATGATGAAAGCAGAGTTGGAAGCAGGTTCATGGAAAGTAATTACAGAGGCACGTGAAGGCGGTAATGCAGGAATATTTCGCACCACAGGTGAGATAAGAGAAGGTTTAATTGAAGAGATATTGAATTCTATCTCCTCAGAAAAAATCATCTTTGAAGCGCCTAAAAAAGAACAGCAGGTATGGTTTATTAAATTATTAGGAAGCAATGTTAATCTCGGAAATATAGCTCCCAATGATGTTATTCCTTTAGAAACCATACGTTTGGGGCTTCGCGGAGATACATTCTTTGAATTTTTAGACAGATAAAACAACAAGTTCATCTCAAAAGCAGCAAAGCGCTTCATTGTCCTGCTTTATTTTTTTAGTGTCAATTTTTACAGAGATTTTCTCGTTTTATATTCTGCGTATTCGTTCATAATAGCTTTGAATAAACTCTCTGCAATCAGTTTACCCCCGTCCCATGAAAAATGCAAGTAATCTCCGAAGGCTAAATAAGGGCGGGCTTTTTCCTGCCAGTATACAATAGAACCTTCTTCTCCCATCATTCTGAACAAATCCCAAAAAACTACTCCTGCACGCTCTGCGGCACGTTTCTGTGCAGGCAATAATGTACGTATATGCTTGTAACTCTGATATTTTCCGTCCACTTTGTGTGCCATATCTTGTACGCCCATCATAATAATACTTGCCTGTGGTGCGGCGCGTTTAAACATCATCAATGTTTCATAATAAATATCTTCCATTTTCTGTGCTATACTTTCGGCATTGTGGTCGTGCATGTGAGAAACAACATTACCGCCATATTCTAAAATGATTAACCTTGTATTGAGTGCTTTAAGCTGTTTGCTTAAAAGTTCCTCGTTCATAATTTTAAGATTATGCCCCCCATGTCCTGAAATACCATAACAGCCCACATGAAATCCTGTGGAGTCGTTAAGATAAATGCCATACACATCAGGACTTTTTGCCGCAGAGAAAAATAAAGTAACCTTATGATGTCCGCTTTTTGTGCCAAAATGTATCAATTGTGGTTCATTGGTAGGCTTTAAAAGTAATTGTTTTTCAGGTTCTTCATCTATTTTTACAGTAAGTGAACAAGGTACTTGTACATTCCCATATAACAATGAAACCCGATTAAAGCCGATGTTTTCCTTCCAGAATTTTTCTGTGGTTTCTAATGTAATATGTGCTTTGTAACGGTTAAAATCTAATTTTTTTGTAGTATCAATTACTTCTTTGGGGGGAGAAAATCTAAAATGAAAACCACCAACGCCATATTGATTAGTAGGATAAGGATTCTCCGTTACGCCGTAGATTGTCCAATTACCACTTTTAGAACGTTTTACTAAACGATTAGGATACGTATCTGTCAGGTCATTGATAGCTACAAAACCAGGTCCGCTACCGCAGTACTGTTGTTGAAAAACCAGGCCCAGGTCATGAGATATACGTCCTTTCATCAATTGAGAGTCTCCATAATGCGCAATGTGAATAGCTTCTTTGGTATACAAAACTTCATCTAATACCTTAAAAAAATTATCCATAGGACTTTTTCCTGATGCATCTTTCGGATTGACCAAAGCTATGCGCTGTGCGTATTCTGATGTGTCTTTTTTATAGGTATTCGTATCTTTAACCGAAGTTTGATTTTTTTGTATACTATCTTTACTTTGTTTTTTATGTGTAACCTTCGTATTTTGATTTGAATTTTGTTGTAAAACAGCTAATTTTTTAGCCTCTTTGTCTGTGCTATCTTTTTCTGCGTTTAGCCATTGGCTTAAAGTTGGGTATTTAATGATTGTATTTTGGGGTAAAAATGAATAAACCCATGCACAAAACAGTAAAAGTATTTGTGCGAGAATAATCAGAAAAAAAACTCTTGTTGGAGTATTCATATCATTCGCAAATTTAGTAACATAATATACTGTATGCAAAAAATCTTTACATTTTACACGAATGTAAAGATTTATAGTACTTTTTGTAAACTCTATTAGATTTTATTCTCTACCTTCGGTGCTGTGTACTTCTTTTTTTCGTCCTGTTTCTTTGAACTTACCACCTTCTAACTTATAGATAATTTTCTCACCTTTAAATAGATTTGACCCTTTTGCTGTTTTACCTTCAACAATACTAAAAGTAAGCTCTTTTTCAGAGGGTTTAGATATTTTTTCTAGCTAATATGATGCTAAGACAGATATTGGCGAGTCATCTTTGAGAGAGCCATTCATTTCTCCTATTTTTATTTTGTCTAACACATTTCCTTGTTCATCTGTGGAAAATAACCATGTATAACTATCATACATTTTGCTACTTCCATAATTCGTACCGTTAAATTTTTCAATTACACATAACAAATAGCCTGTTTCTGTTTTTCTTTTGCCCATTGTGGCGTACATTTCCATATTATCCTTAATATGCCCTTGCTGAATAAGCATTCTAAAAGGTCCTTTTTTCTCAAACTCTTTCATAATGTTATAATCACCGATAAACTTGTCTTTTTCCTCATCTTTACAGGCGTTAAGCAAGTCTTGCCATGCTTGTTTTTTATCCTGTTCTTCTTTTTATTTAGCTTCTTGTTCTGCTTTTTTTATACTTTCTTCGCGAGCTTTTTCTTTTTTAGATGAACCTCCGCAACTGGAAAAGAACAGTAGCAAGCTAGGAAGGATTGCAATAATAATGTGCTTCATATAATCACAAAATTACGGAAAATTATTATTTATTCATGATTTTCTGTTTTTTACAGAATTTTTTTCAGGAGTTTTGCAAATTCATCAATTTCTTCCATAGTATTGTATAAAGGTACAGGAGCTATACGGATAACATCAGGTTCTCTCCAATCTGCAATTATACCTGCTTTGGATAATTTTTCAAAAACACTTTTACCTTGTTTGCCTACACGTATAGATGTTTGACAGCCCCTATCTTTTAGTTCAAAAGGAGTAATAATCTCTACATCATTTTGTATGCGTTCTAACAAGAATTGTATCATTTCTTCGGATTTTTTACGCAAAGCAGGCATAGTAGCCTCGTCAAAAATATCTAAGGATACTTTATGCGCTACCATGTTCATTACAGGGGCATTAGAAAGTTGCCAACCTGCTGCACCCAGCATAGGTACAAAATCAGGTCCCATTAAAAAGCGTGTTTTTTCATCATGTCCCCACCAGCCCGCAAAACGCGGTAGTTCAGGATTATTACTATATTTCTCATGCACAAAACAACCTGAAACTGCTCCAGGTCCAGAATTAAGATATTTGTACGTACACCAAACAGCAAAATCTACGTTCCAATCATGTAGCTGTAATACAATATTACCTGCTCCATGGGCAAGGTCAAAGCCTGCGGTAGCACCTACTTCATGTGCTGCACGCGTAATCGCATCCATATCAAAAACTTGCCCCGTATAATAATTTACACCTCCTAACATCACCAAAGCTAAGCTATCTCCTGCGTCATAAATGGTTTGTAGAATATCTTCGGTGCGTAAAGTATGTTCATTTTTTCTTGGAGTTAGTTCTATAAGTGCATCTTCTACTTTGTAACCATGAAATAAAATTTGACTTTTTACAGCATATTGGTCAGACGGAAAAGCACCACCTTCAATAATAATTTTGTACCGTTTAGGATTAGGGCGGTAAAAAGATACCATCATCAGATGCAAATTCACGGTCAAATTATTCATCATGACAACTTCTGTGGATTTTGCGCCCACCAAACGCGCCGCTTTTTCTGAAAAAAACTCGTGGTACTTTGCCCATGGGTTTTTTCCGTGAAAATGCCCTTCCACACCCAGATTTGCCCAGTCCTCTAACTCTTGCTGAATCGCTTCTAGAACACCCTTAGGCTGTAAACCGAGAGAATTGCCACAAAAATAAATATAGGGCTTTTGTGTGTTTTGCTGAACAGGAATATGAAATCTTTCACGGTACATGATGTGCAAAGATAGAAAAACTAAGATTAATTCTGCATTATTAAATGCCAAAATGGCTAAAAATCACATTTCTTAAAGCCTTTTACTCAATCTTAAATAATTGTTCAGATGCTTGATTGTTTTGTACACTTTTACCCCACTAATAATAAGCCTATTCTATTCCCTATTTTTTTGTAAAAAAAACCATTATTGCTTTTTTTGCGTTATTTGCGATACATATATGGTGTATGATGTCATTATTGTAGGTGCAGGTATGGGCGGACTTTCCGCAGGTAGTTTATTAGCAAAACAAGGTAAAAAAGTATTGATATTAGAAGCCGCAAAAGTAGCAGGTGGATGCAGTTCCAGTTTTATTCGTAAAGGATATATTTTTGAAAGCGGCGCTACTACACTCATGGGCTTTGATGAAAAACAACCGTTGCACTTTTTGCAAAAAGAACTAGGGCTTAAATTTCCTATTACACCCATTGACCCTGCCATGACTGTTTGGCAGCATAAAAAACCTATTATTCGCTATAAAAGCATAGACGAATGGATTAAAGAAGCAGAAAAAACTTTTGGTGGTAATCAACGTAAATTCTGGAAGCTATGCTATAAAATAAGCGAGTTAGTATGGAAGGTAGCACTTAAAAACAAGTATTTTCCCCCGCAAAATCTGTCAGACTGGTGGCACTTGATTACGCATAATAATCCGTTAGATGCATTTTTATTACGATACAGTTTTGTTTCTGTACGAGATACACTTAAAAAAATGAAGTTAGATACAAACCCTGATTTTATCCGTTTTATTGATGAACAACTCATGATTACTGCACAGAACACATCTGAACACGTGAATATGTTTATTGGTGCGGCTATGTTATGCTATACCAACTACACCAATTACTACGCATGGGGCGGTTTGATTTCTTTTGTAACAGCTTTTACTAATTATATAGAACAGCACCAGGGAAGTATTCTGTACGGAAGCAGAGTAAAATCCATTACTTTTGAAAACAACCTGTATCACGTACATACAGAAAAAGGGGAAGTCTATCAGTCTAATCAGATTATTACCAACCTGCCTGTATGGAACTTACCCGATATTGTAGATATTCCTGAACTCAATGCACAGTTTACCAAAAATACAGAAAAAAGAAAATCGTATTGGTCTGCTTTTTCCACAGGCATAGTCATACAGGACGTTCTGCCGAAGGACATTACTCTGCATCATCAGATTATATTAGATGAACCTGTGCCGTTTCTCAATAGCCATTCCATTTTTGTATCCATTTCTCACCCTGAGGACAAAATCCGAAATGCAGGCGGAGTGCGGGTTATCAATATCTCTACTCATGCACCTAATCCTGAAATATGGTTTGAACCCGATTTTGACATAAAACAAAAGAAAAAAGAACTCCACGAATACCTTATTAACGCACTGTCAGAAAATTTTTCTTTTTTCAAAAGAGAGCATATTGTTTACACGCATGCCAGTACCCCCAGAACATGGCAAAAATGGGTATACCGCAAAAACGGAAACGTGGGCGGCGTACCGCAGACTATGGGTATTAAACCCTGGCAGATGATTAGTCCTGTAACTGCTCACAAGAACTTTTTTATTTGCGGAGATACGGTATATCCTGGTCAGGGCGTTGCAGGAGTAGCATTAGGTGGAATTCTCACGGTTTATAGAATGAAATAACTTTTTTACTTAATGAATAACCACCGTTTAGAATAGCTTTCGGCAGAAAAATACCCGTAAGCACCATTGTTGAAATTGGTTTTGGGATTAGCAGGAGGAGAAGAGAACGGACCACCTGAACCGCCGTTCCCAATTGCCCGCCCTAATGAAAAATAATAGTCATAGCTGGCTTTGTCAATAGAGCAAAGTTCTACGCGTATGGTATCTCCGATTTTACCTGCATAAGGAAGCTGAAAATTGATAAAATTACCGTCAAAAAACTTGTCTTCCGCGATACCTCCCTGATAGTCAAAAGCACCATTAAACAAAGAGTCTATGCGTTTACCCGTTTTTTTATCTGTGGTGCGCTTAAAAACACGTAAGCGATAGTAGTTCTGTCCTCCCGGAGGGTCTACTCCGTATATGGTAGCATAATATCCCGCAGGAATAAAACCTACAGCAGGTACGTACTTATAAGTTAAGCTATCTAATGGTACATAGCTCGGCATGTAAGAACTAGCTGTATAAGTTTTACCTTCATACGTTACATTAAGCGTATAAGTGCGGTTAGGAATAGCTTGAATGCTGTCTGAACGATAAATACCCGTACTTGATTCTGTAAGATAATCTTTTTGTCCCATGTTGTCTGTTATCCATACTGTTGCTCCTGATAAACCTACAAATTGTGTTTTCTCAAAATACGGACTTGATGTAGATACTTTTACCTCAAATGGTCCTTGTGTATTTATGATATTACTATCCGCGTTGACGGCATAAGAAATATATCCTTCTATGATAACTGCTTTATCTGCATTTTTTAATTTTAGCTTTTCAGGGGGAACATTTTCTGTACACGAAGATAAAAAACCTGCAAAGAGTGTAACAATAACGCTTAGTGGGAAGAAATACTTTTTCATATCTTTCTATATGGCACAAAAGTAGATAAAATTTGTTCAAGGAGTAGCCAAAATATTATCAACAACGTTTTTGTGTGGTCAAAAAATTTTTTTACTTTTATTCCATATCTTCGTTTATATTCTCTAATGTCAAGATTTGTTATTTTAGCCTTGTTAAGCTTTTTATTTTTATTATGGAGTTGTTATAGAAGTTCTCCTAAAATACAATCTTTATACGTAGATTTACAACTTATAAGAGGTTTGCGTCCTGGTCCTTTCATTAAACCTACCAAAAATATGCATAGCATTTCTGCCTAAGAATGTGGTTCATGCCATCAAAAACAATATGAAGAATGGAACGGAAGCAGACATCAGCTTGGATTTATGAATGATATTTTTTTGGAAGGTTATAAGTTTGAAAAAAAGGATTTTTGTGTGAATTGCCATGCGCCTTTGCAAAATCAAGTTGCGGAGATAGGTACGCACAGCGTAGAAGAACTGGAAAAAATGCCCAAAAATTTACTTCCTCTTACCCATGAGGGAATTACTTGTGTTACCTGCCATGTGCGTGAAAATAAAATTTTAACCTTACACCAAAAAAAAGACAACGGAGTACACGAGTTCAAAACAGCTAAAAATCTCGGTTCACCTGAATTTTGCGGAAACTGTCATCAGTTTAATTTTCCAAACAACAGCGAAGATACTCCGCGTTTTACTCATGAACCTATGCAGAATACTTTGCAGGAGTGGCGGTATTATGCTAAAAATACTCTCCAAAAAACAGAAAGAAAAGATATTGTACCTAATAGCTGTCAGTCCTGCCACATGCCTGACGGAAAACATACGTTCAGGGGCGCACATGATACTACACTGCTCAAAAACAGTCTAGAATTACACTTTTATACTCGTAATGATAGTATATTTGCTTATATAGCTTCCATTGGTGTAGGGCATGAATACCCCACAGGAGATTTATTTAGACATCTAAATTTGACCCTGAAAAATGCTGAAAATCAGGTAATATTCAAATATCGTATCGGGAGAGAATTTGCCTTTAATGGGCTGAATATGAGTACAGTTAAGAATACCTCTCTTGAACCTAATCAGCCACAGCATATTTTTGTAGGTATGCAAAAAGACGTTAAAGATGCGCAGTATATTTTAACCTATCATTATACCAGTGAGCGAGATGAAGTCCGAAGCCCACATCTTAAAGCTATTTTTATACTAAAACAAGGTAAAATCGCCCTTAATTTTTAGTTATGTGCATTTTTCAAAGCAACTAAAAGAGGTATACGTTATATTCTTTAATTTGCAATAGAGTTTCAAAAAATAACTACTTTTGCAAACTTATGAGTTGGTTAGGATTGAGCTGTATATTCATCACGAGCTTACTTAGTGGAGGGTTGGCTTATAGAATACGCTTGAAGGACATGTATTGGATTAGGATTAGTTTGGGTTTTAGTGGTGCATATTTGCTTTCTGTGGCCATTTTGCACCTTTTGCCCGAAGTTTTTGAACATGAACAAAAATCTATCTCATTTTTTGCGTTAGGCGGTTTTTTTATTCAGTTGGTCATTGAGTATTTCTCCAAAGGCTTGGAACATGGACATATTCACGACCATAATCATCATAAAGGTAAAATATACACCATTATGATAGGTATTGGAATACATGGCATTATAGAGGGATTGCCTTTGTCAGGAGCAGGATTTAAACATCACGAAGCGGTTCAAAACATGTATGCAGGAATTATTTTACATCACATACCGAGTGCTTTTGTATTAGTAACTATGCTTAAAAATGCCCATTTTAATATCAAACAAATAGTTTTTGTATTACTTTTAACTTCATTTGCTGTACCTTTGGGAGCGATATTAGGTAAAACTTTGTTTCAACAGTCATTAAGCATGTATTTTGATTATCTTTTAGCTATAGTAGCAGGAGTATTTTTGCACCTTTCCACTACTATTTTGTTTGAAGCCGCTGAACCTGACCATAAATATAGGTTTCGTAAATTTATGGCGGTTTGTATCGGAATAGCAATGGCTTCTTTAATTAGTCTGTTATGATACGCATAGCTTATACAGATAAATACGTATTAGATTTACCCGAAGGGCATAAATTTCCTATGCTTAAATATGAGCTTATTTATGAACAACTGTTGTATGAAGGCATTTTTGAACCTAAACATTTTTTTGAACCTTCTCTTGTAGATGAGCATATCATACTCAAAACGCATGATGCTTTATATTGGCATAGACTTAAAAATCTAGAACTTACTCCGCTAGAATTTCGCAAAATCGGATTTCCGCCGTCAGAGAAGATGGTTTTTAGATGTCGTTCTAGTGCAGGAGCTACCTTACAATGCGCATATTACGCATTAGAACATGGTGCATCTCTTAACATTGCAGGAGGAACGCACCATGCTTTTGCCGATAAGGGTGAAGGTTTTTCTATGCTTAATGATATCGCTGTGGCTATTAACGAACTGCGAAATAAAAAAATCATTGAGCGTGCATTAGTCGTAGATTTAGACGTACATCAAGGCAACGGAACAGCTAAAATATTTGAAAACACCCCCGAAGTATTTACTTTTTCTATGCACGGTAAAGATAATTATCCACTTTTCAAAGAAACTTCTGATTTAGATATTCCATTGCTCACAGGTACGCAGGATAATGAATATCTTGCTATTCTTTCTGATATACTACCCAAACTTATACAACAACATGACCCTGAAATGATTTTTTATCAAGCAGGTGTAGATATTTTAGCTACGGATAAAATAGGAAAGTTAGACATTTCTCAACAAGGTTGTAAAGAACGTGATGAAATTGTATTCCGTACAGTTAAACAACATAATTTACCCATAGTTACTGTCATGGGCGGTGGGTATTCTACTCAAATAAAAGACATTGTCAATGCACACGTCAATACCTTTAAAGTTGCACAAAAATACTATGAGTGAATACCTTTTTATAGCGAAAATTTGTATTTTTGAAAAAACTTATGAAATATATCTTGTTTTTGTTTTTGGGAACGAGCCTTTTTTCTAACCTTTATGCGCAGAAATCTATTTCTTATACATCTAAAAAACATCTCGTTTCTCCCAAACATTTGGCAGAATACCTTACCCAAAATAAAGCTAATGACAGCGATAAAGTTGTAGCTATCTGGCAATGGATAACACATAACATTAAATACAATCTAAAAGATGTAGGAAGATATAGTTCTAAATATGGAAATCCTCAATATGTACTCAAAAAGAAAAAAGCAAATTCATTAGGTTATGCAGAACTTTTTACAGCATTGTGCAAAGAAGCTAAAATTCCTGTATACACCGTACCTGGCTACTGTAAAATTGCTATGAATTATGAATTGTATAATCAGTTTTTTAGAGAAAGATATTCCTGGAATAGTGTAGAAATCAATAAAAAGTGGTATCTATTAGATGCTACAGCAAGTGCAGGTAAAATTATTGACCGTAAGAAAAAACTCATTCGCAGGTTAGGACGGTGGTTTAATATTCCGCAGTGGCAATATCAGTTCAAATTTGAATATGACTCCACCTACTTTTTACCTGACCCTAAACTTTTAGCTATCACTCACAATCCCGCAGACCCTATGTGGCAATTACTCAATTGTATTGTACCCATAGATTTGTTTGAAAAGCACCCAGGATATACTGCCCATTATGTAAAAATGTATGACTCTTGTTTTGTGGCTCAAGACATGGCACGTACAGAGGTTATTCGTTATACTCCTGATGAACAGGAAATTCGTTCTGCTTTTACAGCCAAAGCTTTTAATAAAAAAAATCATGGTTATGCAGGTTTTACTTCACTCAAATATGCAGATAAATATTTCAAAGGTGTTCCTTATACTAATAACAAAGGAGAGTTGCTTGGTAAAGCAAGATTTTTGTACGACAGTGCTGTGGTATTTCTCAAAATAACCGCCAAAGAAATACAGGACGAGTATAAATTCCTCCGTAAACAAAACCTGCACAAAAAGAAAATTACCCAAGATACGAATAATATGTGGTTTAGACTGAACCAGCGGAATATCAAGAAAAATAACAATACCATCAAACTAAACAAAAACAAAATAAAAAATCTCTACAAGCAAAATAACCTTATGGATAGAGTGGAGAACAAAATTATGAATAATAATGATAATTTAGACCGTGTTCAGCCTGCAAAAAATCCCCCTAACGAAGTTCAAAAAAAGAAAATACAGGAAAACAAAGAAAAAATACAACAAAACCTGCTTCGTTTTGACCGGATCAAAGATAGCGCCTATACCGCTATTGATGAATATACAAAAGTTTACCCTGAAATATTCAAAATTTTAGATAAAATTCTTGTAGATTACAAACTTTACACGCGATATATTACTCAAAATATCCAAGAACGCATACAACAAAAAGCAGATGCTTATTGGGATTATTTTTTACTACGCAGAACAGACATGATACAACGCCACGCTAATCAAGCAAAATGGAGAGATAGTATTCCTAAACTATATAAAGCATGCCACAGCGAAATAAAAGCTTACTTGGTGGGTGCAACTAATCGTATGAAAGCAATTATTAGCGAAAATAAAACGCTCATCAAGCAAAATAAACAACTTAACAACGAATATGGAAATGAAGATACAGATTACTTAAATACCAAAGAAAAAATACAGGAAGTCCATAATGTATTACAAAAGTGGAATGAAGAGGAAATTGCTTTTATGCAATCTTTGAATAGAGAATACAAATCTCATAATCGTAACATGCGTTTGCTGAATAAAGCCTACAAACTAGAAAACGCCAAAGAACAGCAACGCTATAAGTTCCGCGAAAAACAGTATAAAAGGCTCTATAAAAATGAAATGACCAAACAAAAAATAGCTTATAGGCATGCCGTTACTCAACAGAAAAAGTGTAAAGACATGATAGATGCTTACCTTAAAAAATAAGTTTGGTTTAGCAAAGAAAGGAATACCCATTCTCCTTGCGTATTGATATTGTCTAAATCTAATGCACGTTCAGGGTGGGGCATCATACCAAGTACATTACCTTCTTTGTTGCATATTCCTGCAATGTTGAGCAAAGAACCGTTGGGATTGGCTTCATTGGTTATTTTTCCTTCTTCATCACAGTACTGAAATAAAATCTGACCATTGTCTTGCAAGGATTTAAGGGTATCTTCGTCAGCATAATAACGTCCTTCTGCGTGGGCTATGGGTATTTTATAGGTATATCCTTTGTGCATCTGTCTTGTAAAAATGCTTTGTGTATGTGTGGGCGTGATATACACATTCTTGCACATAAATTTTTGATGGGTATTACGCAGTAAAGCCCCAGGTAAAAGTCCTGCTTCGGTAGCAATCTGAAAACCATTGCATATGCCTATTACTATTCCGCCTTTGTTGGCAAAAGCAATAACTTCTTTCATCACAGGAGAGAACCTTGCAATAGCACCTGAACGCAAATAATCCCCATAAGAAAACCCGCCAGGTAAAATAATCACATCACAACCTTGTAAATCTGTGCTTTTATGCCATATCTTAACGCATTCCTGTTTGACAAAATACGTAATACCATCAACCATATCCTGGTCGCAATTGGAACCTGGGAAAACAACTATACCAAATTTCATTGAGCAAAAGTAGCATTTTTTCAAAAACTCTATTATTTTTGTTTTCTGATCTACTTACTACACACGTGAAAAGTTTTCTAAAAACCTACTTTTTGTTAGGTTTCTTTTGCGTTTTTATTCTATATTTCTTGCCTTGTTCTGCACAGAAAAAGTATGAGGTTGCGGGAACTATTAAAGACTCGGCTACCAAAGAACTCATGCCTTTTGTGGGAATCTCTATATTAGACTCTGCACAAAATATTGTATTAAATTTAGAGAGTGATGCTGATGGTAAATTCAAAACAAATTTACCAAGTGGCAGATATACTTTGCTTACACAATGGGTTGGGTATAAAAATAAAAATATACCTTTCAAAGTAATGGGTAAAAGTATAGACAATTTAGAAATTCTTATCAGTGAAGATAAAGCAGGAATTACCCTCAGCGAAATTGTTATACGCGCCAAAGAAAATCCTGCCTACCGAATTATCCGCTTAGCCAATGAAAACCGCAAAAAAAACAACCGTTTAGTGCCTTATATGCAGTTTACAGCTTATAATAAACTTTCTGCACAATTAGACGGATTGGATAAAAAGTTTTTTGAACAAAGGTTAATCAAACCTGCCAAACAAAAACTGCTCAATGTATTAGCAGATTCTACTTTTACAGATACCTCACGTACCAGTATGGTGGTTTTTATACGAGAAAGTGTAACAGAAAATTATGTTAAAGCACCTAACATGCGTAAGGAAATACTAAAAGCCAGTCGTAGTTCTGGTTCTTTTGACCAAGAAACTATGAATTTTCTTTCTCTTGCCAATCTTGACCTTAATTTTTATGAAAACTATGTAACTATTTTGGATAAAAGTTTTATGAGTCCTATTGCTGACGGTTGTTTTGCTTTTTGTGTCTATGAACAGTTGGATACGATTATTCATGCCCCTGGTGACTCCACTTTTAGAATTAAAGTATATGCCAAAACGCCGAGAGATTTAGTTTTTCATGGGTTTATTGAAATAAACAGCAAGACATGGGCATTAACTAAACTTGACCTGACTGTACCTGACAAGGCTAATATCAACTTTATAGAAAAACTCAATACAAAACAAGAATTTGAGTTCATAAATGGATACTATGTTCCTAAACGTTTTGAAAGTAGTATGGGCATAAGGCAGAAATATAAAGGTTATGGTGTTTCTGCCAAAACGGTTTCTTATTTTTCAGAATATAAATTTGACAATCCCAAGCCCAATTCCTTCTTTGACGGAGAACTTTTTGCCTTGGACGAAAATGCTAAAAATATCAGTGAAAATGATACAGTATTTTGGGGAAAATACAGAGCAGATACTCTGAGTAAAAAAGAAAAACTCGGGTTTGGTCTTATAGACACTCTCGCTACACTTAACTTTGTACAGATTTATATCAAAACCTATCGTTTTCTTAGTAGTGGTAGGATAAGACTGGGTAAGTATTTAGCTATTGGACCTTTTTATACATTAGCTTCATATAATAATTTAGAAGGTATTCGGGTACGCCTGGGTGTAAAAACCACAGACAAAGTAAAAAAACTGTTTGTATATACTTACGCTGCGTATGGCTTTAATGACCAGCAATGGAAATATCAGGGGCTAGCGGATTATGAATTTTCTACTCAACCATGGTTATTGTTAGGATTTTCTCACACCAGAGATATAGAAACACCAGGTATTCAAGGCTTTACATCCGCACAAACCAATATTTTAGCGCCTTTCTTCCGTAGAACAGACCTTGCGGGGTTAAATTACTATACAGAAAACAAAATTTATCTCAAAACCCGTCCCACTAATGGAGTTGAACTTACATTAAACGCATTAACCAAAACCTTTGAACCGAGCTATTCTTTTGCTTTTCAATACACCGAAAATAACATAACAGAACTTCGTAATACTTATTTTAACACAGAGTTACAATTAGATAGTCGTTTTTCTTTCAAAGAAAAATTTATCGGTAAAGGTAGAGATAGAGTAGTGATTGCTAATAAGTATCCTGTTATTTATACGAACGTAACCGTAGGACTAAAAAATATATGGGGCAGTGATTTTGAATATCAAAAAGCAAGCATAGCTATCACACAGCGATTAAGAACACCACCCTTCGGGTTCATTCGTTATTATGCTTCGTCAGGTAAAGTATTCGGTACCGTACCTTTTCCATTATTACATGTACTTAAAGGAAATGTTACTTTTATCCATATTTCTGATGGTTTTAACCTTATGAATATCAATGAATTTGTAGCAGACCGATACAGTATGCTTATCATGGAACACCACTTAGACGGTATTATTATGAACCGTATTCCTGTACTTAAATGGTTAAAACTCCGTGAATTTTGGACATTACATGTTGCTGAGGGTTCTCTTACTCCTGCCAATAAAGCTATGACGGTTACTTCGTTAAGACCTTTACAAGCTCCTAATGGCTTTTATGTAGAAGCAGGTTGTGGCATAGAAAATATCCTCAAAGTGCTCCGTATTGATTTTGTATGGCGATTAACTAATCGTATCCCGGGTAAAGCTAATTTTGGTATACAAATCCAAGCCGCAGTGAGTTTCTAAACGGATAAAAATTCGTATTCTCTATTATTTTGTATTATTGCATGCATGAAAAAACTATGGATATGGATTATTCTCAATTTTGTGTTACATGTTTTTTTTATGAACAGACCTCCTAATAGCGTACATACCTGGCGGCAGTCTAATACGTTAGCTGTAGCAAGAAATTTTTATGAAGAAAACATGAATATTCTCAAACCTCGCGTAGATAATAGAAAATTGACCGATGGCGTTACAGGCATGCAATTTCCTTCAATGGAGTACATTTTTGCTCTTGTATATCATATTACAGGGGAGCAATATTGGGTGGCAAGATTTCTTACATGGTGTATGTTTGTTGCGGGGGTACTGGGTTTGTATGCGTGGCTAAAAGCATGGTTAAACCATGAAAATCTTGCGTATTACAGTAGTGTTATTTTTATGTTTATTCCTGAACTATTCTATCACTGTATAAATCCTTTACCTGATATACTAGCATTAAGTGCGAGCATATGGGCACTTTATTTTTTCAGCAAATTTCAAGAAAGAAAAACATGGCTGAATATACTTTTTTGTACAATTTTTGCCACATTAGCAGGACTTACTAAAATTCAATATCTTGCTATTGGGTTTTTTATGGTTACGGAGTTTTTTATGAATATCCGTACATATAAATGGGCTGAATTGCTCAAAATCGGTGTCTTTGGTGCGGTTACCGTAGGAATTTCTTTGCTTTGGTACAAATATGCCATTTATCTTATCAAAACTTCAGGACTAACAGACTTTGGTATAGAAATACGCCCTGCTAAAGAATGGAACGTTATCAAAGAAATACTAGAACAAAATATCATTAGCGACTTACCTGAACTTTTGCTTGGATTTACAGGTTTTGCGTTGTTCGTCTATGGTTTGACCCATATTAAAAAAGCAATGAGGTATAGACAGTATTTTATCCCCGTTCTAGTATGGAGCATTGCTTTACTTGTCTATCATGCAATAGAACTCTCACAAATGAAGTACCACCAATACTATATGATGCCATACTTACCTATTCTTGCTTTGATTGCAGGATATGGTATGCAAAAAATGGCACAACACCCAAAAAAATGGGTAAAATACGCTGCGTACACTTGCTTATATCTTGTTCCTATAATAGCTGTTGTTAGAATATATCCTGCACGGTGGCTGACCAATGACCATTTTCTCCCTGATGAACTTTATCATGCAGATACACGTGAAGTTTTGCGAAAAACTGTACCTGATAATGCCTTATGTATAGTAGGACCTGATATATCTGGGACTATATTTTTGTATATGTTACATAAAAAAGGCATGAATGTCTTTCAATGTAATGACCTCGTACATGACTTTGAAAAATATAAATCTCATGTAAAATATATGTATTGGTATGAAAAACCGTGTTTTTTACCTCAGTCTGTAGCTTCACAGGTTATTCTTATACAAAAAACAGGTAATTTCAGTGTGTATAAAGTAAAGTAACTGATATTACCTCTGGTGGTTGATGAACTTACTAATTTAAATTTTACCTTACTCTTCAGTTTCTCACCGTTCTGAATGCATACCGCTTTATGATAAGCAGTTGCGTAAAATCTTCTATAAGAGCAGTATTGTCGTACTGTGGCATAATATTGTATTATTTTAGTAGGATTGACGCCACAAATGTATAAAATTCAAAATAATTTTGTAATGTTGCGGCAAGAAAAACGTTAGCGTTCATTGTAGAAAATATATGCTATCAAAAAATACTAACTTTGGTTAAATAAAATAAAGACAAATAATAATGAACATAACAGGTAAAATAACAGGAATTAAGTATAAGATATTTTTATCAGACACTCTAAAAGAAATTAATATCAGTGATTTTAATATAAACGAATGTCCTTCTGCCTGTCTATTAAAAGATAAAAAACATTCATTTGCTATTTCGAAGTGGGTTTCCCCCAAACGCACTCGTTCCTATCCTTTTGAACGCGTTTATAATACCCTGCATTGTTCTAAAAAAATAACAGTAATTCCGGTAGTAAAAGATGAAGGCGAAAAAGGTGATAGAGATTTTATCCAGTGGGATACAGTTTCTTTGATGTCTTTATTAGATGTATATGTAATCTTTGCATATTACGAAACAGCAGAAAAGGTAGGACAAAAAATTACAAATCAACAATTCAATAATAAATATGTTCTTGCAAAAATTAAAGAAATTGAACAATACCATAGCTCTGCATTACATTGGAATTTACACGAATTAAACACCAATTTGCATAGTATTATTGATAAAGTAAAAACTTCTTATTCAAAAATAGAAAAAATTACTGGAGTAAAACTGCACAACCCCAATGGTTTAGATAATTTTAAAGAAAAAATAGGGAAAGACGTTTCTTTGTTTATGGCTTTTTCAAGATGCAAAGCACAAAAAGCGCAATCACGAGAATTTCGCACATTACAACCAAAGAAAAGTTTATCTTCATTAACAAAGGCAAAAATAACCATAACTAATTATTTAGGCGGACAATATTTCCTGACCGTTGACGAAATTATACTTTCAAAAGAAAAAGTAAGCTTAATAGAAGGAAAACATAGTAAGAACACTATACTTCCAAGCAAAGGCGACATCAAAGACGGTTTGTTGAAAATGATTTTGTATAGCAATCTTACAGATATTACAGCAAATGAGAAAAAAGTAAAAAGTGAAGCTGTTTTATCATTAACTTCTTCTAAAATTAAAGGGTCGATCAGTTCTCTAAATTCAAAACAAGAAATATCAAACTTCTTTAAAGTAAATCAACTTTCAGAATCACATATTTTGTTGATTAAAACACTTTTTGAAGAAGCCAAACAAAATAAATTTATCGCTAAAATTCAATTTTCAAAATGATAAAAAGTCCCTTAAGATATCCAGGCGGTAAAAGTAGAGCGATAGAATTAATCGCAAAATTAGTGCCCCAATTTGACGAATATAGAGAACCATTTTTAGGTAAAGAATTACATCAATTTTTAAATGCGAATTTGGAAAGTTTTAACGACATAGAGAGAGCTGCAGCGTTTTTTATTTACAATCGGATTACATTTTCCGGAACAAGTTTAAGTGGCGGTTTTAGTGAACACGCTTTTACAGGTCGTTTCACCGAAAGTAGTATTCAACGACTAAAACCATTTTCAATAATTTTAAAAAATGCAATTATAACAAATCTTGATTATGAAGAACTAGTGAAAGCAGAAGGAGAAAATGTATTTATTTTTCTTGATCCACCTTATTATTCAGCTACAAAATCGGCTTTATACGGGAAAAAAGGTAATTTACACAAATCTTTTGACCACGTAAGATTTGCTGAATCAATGCGTAATTGCAAACACAAATGGCTAATTACTTATGACGATAGCGAATACATTAGAGAACTATTCTCGTATGCAAATATAATATCTTGGGACCTGACCTATGGGATGAGAAACGTAACAGCAGACTCGAATCAAAACGGCAAGGAGTTATTTATATCAAACTATTTAAAATGTTTACCTAATAACAAGCAACTTACTTTGTTTGAGACTAAAGTTAACTATGAAAGCAACGATGTAGCAAAAATGAAAGATAAATAACAAGAGAAATGAACAACGAAACGCTAACAAAGGCTATATGCAATAAGGGTTTCAGTAGTAATTCAAGCATTCTGCCCCACATAAAATTTCGTGTCGGTAGACAGGACAGTAGCCCGCAATACCTTACCTTGTTTCCAATTAAAGACAGCTACGTTGCATATCTTAAACGAGACCCTTCTGCAATTGAGCGAAATCCAAAAACAATAAACCGTATTTGCGGTCGGCTTTATGAAATGGGACTTGATAAAATCTTTGAACGTTGCAGCGAACCCAAAGAAACCAACCGACAAATCGGACCTTTTTTTAGACGTTGGCTAAATACCAAAGCATTAGGTATTCAACCTGTATCTATTGAAGAATTCACCAAAAACAAAAAAGATGCAATTCTAAACGGAAGCGACAAACAGTTGATGGATTTTGCGTATAATGAATTGAACTACAAGCATAGCAAAGGACTTGATTTTATTGGTCGTTTCAATGGCAAGTATGTTATTGGCGAAGCAAAATTTTTGACAGACTTTGGCGGACACCAAAATGCACAGTTCAATGATGCAATAAACACGGTTCAAGCAAAAAATGTAAAGGCA
>CALIZB010000148.1 GCA_938028625.1 uncultured Bacteroidia bacterium
AAAATTAATAAAACAAAGAAGTGCGTTTTTGTAGGATTTAATAGTTTTATATGAATAGCGTTTTATTTTCATAAGTTGCACAAAATCATCAACTAATTTTGTATTGACGCCATATTGCATAATGTCTTACAATTTTTTATGTATTTACGCAACTAAGATATTAAAATCTGGATAATTTGTTATTTTTACGTAAGTAAATTTGTTAGCACCAATTTTTAGACAACAAACAACTACATAAAATGAAAGTAAAATCAATCTTCGTAAATCTTCCAATCAAAGACCTAAATAAGACAAGGGACTTTTGGACTAAACTCGGTTTTTCGTTTAACGAACAATTTTCGGACGACAAAGCATTGTGTTTAGTTCTGAATGACGGACTAATTTATTCAATGCTAATCACTCACGAAATGTTTAGCACTTTCACAAACAGACCAATTGCTGACAGTTCAACAACGCAAGTTTTAACAGCAATTCAAGTTGACAGCCGACAAGATGTGGACAGAATAGTAAAACTTGCCCTTGAAAATGGTGGTACACGCTACAGAGAAAGTGCTGACCACGGCTGGATGTATTACGACTGTTTCGCAGACCTTGATGGACACCAATGGGAAGTTATGTTTACTGACGACACGCAAATACCTAAATAAATTATGACACAAGAAAAAATAACAATCCGAACGACAATTTCGGCTGACAAACAGAAAGTTTGGAACTATTACACTCAACCCGAACATATTACGCAATGGAATTTTGCGAATAATGATTGGCATTGTCCGACAGCGACTAACGATTTAACTGTTGGCGGAAAATATGTAGCAAGAATGGAAGCGAAAGGCGGCAGTTTTGGATTTGACTTTGATGCTGTTTATACAGAAATCAATCACGGTGATAGTTTTACCTATGTATTTGGTGGACGATTTGCAACGGTAGAGTTTAAAGAAACAAACGGACAAACAGAAGTAATCGTAACATTTGACCCTGAAACAGAAAACTCAATTGATTTACAAAGACAAGGTTGGCAAGCTATCTTGGACAACTTTAAAAAATACACAGAGACAAACTAATGGAAGAAGAAAAACTGGTGCTAACAGCGGTTTGGCGTAATGGCGGGTTCAGTGCTTCGTATGACAGTTTTGTGGTAGGTTTAAGTGTAGTTCTTCGATTAAACTTTTGTGCTAAAAATCCGCCACTACGCCAAGCCGCAAAACGTTAGCTGCAAGTGTAACCAACAAACACAACCAAGACAATGAACGGAATAACAACAATACCATTTGACTATAACAAACGTCTTGACAACGTAATGACAGTAGCTTGGAATGTTTTTAAATCTCAATTTATACATAACAGACATTTCATTGCGACCGAAGCTCCATTCCAACATCATTTTGCAGACATCATTAGACAAGTTGGTAATCTTCATTGTCTGACAAGAGAAGATGTGTTTTTGGTTGACTTAGAGACTCAATGTAAAGACATCAAAGGCAAAACAAAATATCTTGACATAACTTGTGAGTTTGTAAATCAAATTGACTGTGCAATAGAATTGAAATTTAAAAAAGCAAGTCAAGGAGCACAAGACCACGGACGAATTGACATCTACGTAGATATAGAAGCATTGGAATTAGTGTGCCAAGACAAATTTCACGTTGGTAAGTTTTATGTAATCACCGACAGCACTGCATACGTTAACCAATCAAAAGTTGGCGTTGGGACAGTTTTCCCAACTCATCACGGACACACAACTGAACCAAATAAAGAGTTTTGGACAAATAGCAAGGGACGTGAACACGTTAAGGTTAACTTGAAAAATTCTTATACTTTTAACTGGGAAAAAATAGATAAATGGTATTTTTTAGAACTGACAATTAACATAAACAAGCCCACAAAGAAATGACGAATGACAGAACACCAGCAGCTAACAGCCGTTTGCCGCAATGGGGGCTGAAGTGCTTAAATCAAGTGCAATGCTTCTAAAAACATTTGTGCTTGGTTGACAGTGAAACGCTCCGAAATCCCCCACTGCGGCAAGCGCCAAACCGTTAGCGGTAATGCCAATTAAATAAAAAACGACAATTTAATCAGATAATTATTATTATGGAAAAAGACAACAACATCATTAACTGCCCTAAATGTGGTGCCGAAATTAATGTAAGCGAAATTCTTTATCATCAGGTTGAAGAAAAACTTACCAGAGATTTTAATGAAAAAAATGCAAAGAGAGAAAAAGAATTACAAGAGCAATTAGCAAGCCTACAAAAACAAAAAGAAGAAATAGATAAAGAGAAAGAAAACATACAAAAACAAATAGATAACGCGGTTAAATCTAAAATGGCAATAGAAAAAGATAAACTCGAAAAAACTATACGAGAAAGCATTTTAGAAGAAACTAACGAAAAATTTGAAACATTAACAAAGGAACTTGAGCAAAAATCAAATCAGGTAAAAGAACTCAATAAGACAAAAGCAGAAATTGAAAAATTGAAAAGAGAAAAAGATGAGTTGAAAGAAGCAATAGAACTTGAAAAAGAGAAAGAGTTTTCTGAAAGGATTAAGGAAGAAAAAATAAAAATAAAAAAACAAGCTGAAGAAGCCTCT
>CALIZB010000149.1 GCA_938028625.1 uncultured Bacteroidia bacterium
ATAATCTCTCAATTTCATCTCTTGAAAGTCCTGTTTTTTGCGTAATCTCATGGATAGGAACTTTTAATTCTTTTAGCATTCTTGCAAGCTCTATGATTTTTTGCTGTGCATTCTCTGCCCGTTGTTTTTCCTCTTGCAATAATTTTTCTTTCTCTTCTGAACGTTGTTTCTCTTGTTCAAAAAGAGTTTTTAATTGCTCATGTTCCTTTTTCAGTTGTAGATTACTAAATTCTAAACTAGCTAAATCTTGATAATACTCCTCCTCCGCTTTTATTTGCTTAATCACTTCCTCCTCTTGTGTGCCTCTATGCAAATACTTTACTACATCTCGTAAAATAGGCTCAGGTTCTCCTTCTAATTCATAGGTTGTGTTATGTTCATTAACACTCGTTTTCTGTCTAAATAATCTTATCAGCGCTTCCTGCGGTGAATTACGCCATTGATACTCAACAGGCGGACTTACTATCAAAAAATATGCTGTATGCGTCAATAGTTTTACATAAAAACTATCTAATTCTATTTTCTCATCTATCACACCGTCATACGCTTCATTTCTTACAATAACATACGGAACTTTGAACTCTGGCGGACAATATCCTAAAATATATACCGCAATTATTGGCAAAGACTCTGTTTTTACCTCTCCTTGTTCGGTTTTATACGTCTCCTGTTTGAGATAATTCTCTGCAAGATATGTCCTAAAACGTTCTATCGGATTAGTACCTTTATATTTTTGTATCTCAATCAAAACTGTTTCTGTTTCATCTTCTCTCGTCTGGATAATTGCCTTAAAATCAAAACGAGAAAGCAAAGGGTTGCCTTCTTTTAATAATGGCATTTCAATATTACGACTTTCTAAATGAATAACTTCTTTTTTAAGCAGAATACTTAAAAACTTTTTAGCTACTTCATTGTTATCCATCAAGTACTTGAATGCCCAATCGTATAAAGGATTTAGTATTCTCATTAGATTAAGTACAAAAATAGAAAAAAGCACACTTATATCTAACAAAATTTTATGCAGAATCAACAAAAACATTTACTTTTGTGAACATGAAACATACAGAAAGTCCTTTTGAGAAATTAGCCCGCAAACATCAGGAAGCAGAACTCGGCGGCGGACAAGATAAAATAGACGCTCAACATAAAAAAGGCAAACTCACAGCAAGAGAACGCATACGTTTATTGTTAGATGAAGGTTCTTTTGAAGAGATGGGCAAATTTGTTACTCATCGCTCAAATGAATTCGGTTTAGATAAACAAAAAATTCTCGGTGATGGTGTAGTTACAGGATATGGTACTATTAACGGCAGACCTGTATGTGTATTTAGTCAAGATTTTACGGTATTAGGTGGGTCTTTGAGTGAAACGTATGCCGAAAAAATCTGTAAAATCATGGATTTGGCAATGAAAATTGGTTGTCCTGTAATAGGCTTAAATGATTCAGGAGGGGCAAGAATTCAAGAAGGCGTAGTAAGTTTAGCAGGATATGCGGATATTTTTTATAGAAATACCTTGGCTTCGGGAGTTGTACCTCAGATTTCTGCCATTATGGGTCCTTGTGCAGGGGGAGCAGTATATAGTCCTGCCATTACAGATTTTATTATGATGGTAGAACATACTTCATATATGTTTGTAACAGGACCTAATGTTGTTAAAACAGTTACCCATGAACAAGTGAGTTCAGAGGAACTTGGTGGCGCGCTTACCCATGCTAACAAAAGTGGTGTGGCACACTTTACGGCAAGTAATGAAGTAGAGTGCATACAAAAACTGAAAACCTTGTTAAGCTACATTCCTCAGAATTGCGAAGAAACTACACCTCTAATGCCCCCGGGTAAAGCCAAAACAGGCGCAGAGGAAGCCTTAAATCAGATTATTCCTGATAATCCGAATAAGCAATATGACATGAAAGATGTTATTAACTATGTAGTTGATGAAGATTCATTTTTTGAAGTACATGCTGAGTATGCCGAGAATATCATTGTAGGTTTTGCCCGTTTAGAAGGTAAAACTATCGGAATTGTAGCCAATCAACCTGCACATCTGGCAGGGGTTCTGGATATAAAATCCTCTGTAAAAGGAGCAAGATTTGTGCGTTTCTGTGATGCCTTTAATATTCCTTTGCTGACTTTTGAAGATGTTCCTGGATTTTTACCTGGTACAGACCAAGAATGGAACGGTATTATTACCAATGGTGCAAAATTACTGTATGCGTTTTGTGAAGCCACTGTACCCCGTGTAACGGTTATTACGCGTAAAGCCTATGGCGGTGCGTATGATGTAATGAACTCTAAACATATTGGTTGTGATTTTAATTTTGCCTGGCCGTCTGCTGAAATTGCGGTAATGGGCGCAAAAGGCGCAGCTGAAATTATTTTCAAAAAAGAAATTGACGCCGCAGAAGATAAAGAAGCTAAACTCAACGAGAAGATTGCAGAATATACGCATAAATTTGCTAACCCTTACCGTGCCGCAGCGCGAGGTTTTGTAGATGAAATCATTATGCCTGCGGATACTCGTAAAAAAGTGATTACCGCATTCCGAATGTTAGAAAATAAGGTACAAAACAGTCCCCGAAAGAAACACGGAAATATTCCTTTGTAGAAAACTACTGTATAATTTGGATTTTTTACTTTGGTGTTTATCTTTGCAAAAAACTGAAATACATCATGTCAAAACAAGATATTGCTTTTAATCAGAATGAAGATGAGTTCAAAATGCTCGTTTTTCGCATGGAAGAGCGTTTAAAAAAGATAAAACTCGGCGGCGGCGAAAATGCTATCAAAAAACAGCATGAACAAAATAAAATGACTGCCCGCGAAAGAATAGCTTATTTGTTAGATAAAAAAAGTGAATTTATAGAAATAGGCGCTTTTGCAGGAGAAGGTATGTATGCTGAGCATGGGGGTTGTCCGAGTGGGGGTGTAGTTACTGGTATAGGACGCGTAGGAGGCAAACTTTGTATGATTGTAGCTAATGACGCCACTGTAAAAGCAGGTGCATGGTTTCCGATTACAGGTAAAAAAAACCTTCGCGCACAGGAAATTTCTATTGAAAACCGTTTGCCTATTATTTACCTTGTAGATAGTGCAGGAGTATATCTACCTATGCAAGATGAAATCTTTCCTGATAAAGAACACTTTGGTAGAATATTCCGCAATAATGCCGTTATGAGTGCTATGGGAATTACTCAAATTGCGGCAATTATGGGCAGTTGTGTTGCAGGAGGTGCGTATTTGCCTATTATGAGTGATGAAGCTATGATAGTAGATAAAACAGGGTCTATTTTTTTGGCAGGTTCTTATCTTGTAAAAGCGGCTATCGGTGAGGATATTGATAATGAGACACTTGGCGGAGCTACTACCCATTGCGAAATATCAGGCGTTACAGACTATAAAATGCCTGATGATAAGACTTGTTTAGATACCATTCGCAGTATAATGAGTAAAATTGGCGATTTTCCAAAAGCAGGCTTTAACCGCATAAAACCCGAAAAACCTAATTTTGACGAAAAAGAACTCTACGGCATTATTCCCATAGACAGAAGCAAACCGTATGATGTAAAAGAAGTTATCAAACGCATTGTAGATAAGTCAGAATTTGATGAATACAAAGCCTTGTATGGTAAAACTATCATTACAGCTTACGCAAGAATTGACGGTTGGGCGGTAGGCATAGTAGCTAATCAAAGATTGATTGTAAAAACGAAGAAAGGTGAGGTACAAATGGGAGGAGTAATTTATTCTGATTCCGCGGATAAAGCCGCACATTTTATTCAAAATTGTAATCAAAAACGTATTCCATTAGTGTTTTTGCAAGATGTTACAGGATTTATGGTAGGTAGCCGTTCTGAACAAGGTGGAATTATTAAAGATGGGGCAAAACTCGTCAATGCTATGGCAAATTCTGTTGTACCTAAATTTACATTTATTACAGGTAGTTCTTTTGGTGCAGGTAATTATGCCATGTGCGGTAAAGCCTATGACCCAAGATTGATATTTGCTTTACCTACGGCACAAATTGCCGTGATGGGTGGCGCACAGGCGGCCAAAACGCTGTTACAAATAGAAATAGCTTCTTTAAAGAAAAAAGGTCAAGAAATTGACCCTGAAAAAGAAAAAGAACTCTTTGAAAAAATAAAATCTCGTTATGATGAACAAATGACGCCATATTATGCCGCTGCGCGTTTATGGGTAGATGGTATCATTGCCCCCACAGATATACGCAAAATTATCTCCGTAGGTATAGAAATGGCAAATCATAACCCTGAAATCAAAGATTACAAAACAGGTGTACTTCGTACATGATAGATAATATGTAAAAAATATAAGCATTAAGTATATTCGCCGAATAAAAGTAACAAAGAAAAAATAAAATATACCCTGTTTATGAAAACGCTTATGTTGTTCCGTCCTGTGAATGTACTGATGATAGGCATGACAGTTATTCTGGGTGCATATTATGTAAATAGAGGCGTGGATTTTTTATTTCATAAAATTTTTTATCTCTATGTACTTGGTACTATGTGTATAGGCGCGGGAGGATACGTTATCAATGATGTATTTGATGTAGAAATAGATGCCTACAATCGCCCATATACCAATATAATAGGAGAAAAAATATCGGTAAATATGGGATACGGAATAGCAGTTTTTCTTTTTTCGCTTGGACTGACATTCTTATATTTTACATCAAATATCCGTGTTTTTGTAATAGGATTACTGGCTGTACTGGGCTTGTATGTTTATTCAAAGTATTTGAAAAAAACATTATGGTTAGGAAATTGGGTTATTGCCCTATTAGCTATGCTCAATATCTGGGTAGGAGGTATGTATTTCTTTTTGTCCAAGCATATACTATGGATGGGAACATTTGCTTTTCTAATTACGCTCGTGCGGGAAATGGTCAAGGACATGGAAGACGTGTATGGTGATGCACTCGGAGGTGCTTTTACCTTGCCTATGTTGCTGGGTATGGAAAAAATGAAAACACTTACGGTGGGCTTATGCGTTATCCTAATAGGGTTACTGACACTCAGTCTGCTGTTCTTACAGTATAATGTCATTTTTATTTTTGTAAATTTTATTCTGGTGCAGTTTCCGCTGTTTTACTGCATTACCCTTATACAGCAGGCTAAACACAATGAGGACTTCGGGCAAATCAGTACGTATCTTAAAATTGTGATGATAGGCGGTATGATTATGGGCATGCAACTCACATAGTTTAGGAATTTATATATTTTTGATTTCTTTTTTGGGCGTGTCCTTCACCCTTCGGCGAGCTCAGGGTTCAGGTCGGCGTGCTACGGGCTATGCTATCGCTTCGGTGCTTCACTTCGTTTTGCACTGTGCTTGCGCACACCCTACGCATGCCTCACGCAAGGTTACATAGTAGCCAAATAACTTTATAGTTATTCTGTATCATACCCATATCCTTTAAGGATGCGTTTTTTATCCCGCCAATCAGGCTGTACTTTTACATATAAAGAAAGATGCACAGGATTTTGTAAAAATTTTTCTATCTCTTGCCGTGCAATAATACCTAACCGTTTAATAGCTTTTCCACCCTCACCGATAATAATTTGCTTTTGTGTATCTCGCATGACAATAATATCCGCCTGAATATGCGTTTTTTTGCTTTTTTCATCAAAAGAAAAACTGTTTACTATTACCTCCACAGAATAAGGAATTTCTTTGGCATATCTTAAAAATATCTTTTCACGGATAATTTCGCTCACAAAAAACCGTTCGTTTCTGTCACTTAACTGTTCGCCATCAAAATATAAAGGTCCTTCGGGTAAGAGTTGCTCTAATTTTTTCAAAATAAATTCCGTATGTATTCCTACCAGCCCTGATATGGGTAAAATTTCATAATCAGGAAGATTTTTATGTAGTTGCTCTGCTTTTTGTGCCATTTCTTCAGAGGAAAAAGTATCTATCTTGTTGAGTAATAAAATACAAGGTTTTTTACTTTGCTTTACTTTGTTTTCAATTTCGGGAGAAATTTTCATGGTTTCTGCGTCTATCAGCCAAAGGATAGCATCGGCGTCTGCGAGAGACTCATACACAAATTTCATCATAGCTTCATGCAGGGCATATTTGGGCTGTAATATACCTGGTGTGTCTGAGAAAATAATCTGACAGGTTTCTGTGGTATAAATACCCAAAATTCTGTGTCGGGTAGTTTGAATCTTTGGAGTAACGATAGAGAGTTTCTGTCCTAATAACTGATTAAGAAGCGTTGATTTTCCCGCATTAGGTTCACCTACAATAGCAACAAATCCTGATTTAAATGGCATAACTTTTTTCAAAGATAGATAAAAAAACAGTGTTTCAGGATAGTTTTTATGTATCATAAAAAATTATAGGTATGATTTTTGTTAGTTTGGATTAGTTTTAAGAACAAATATACATGAAAATCATTATTCCTATGGCAGGTATGGGCAAACGCTTACGCCCACATACCTTGACCACCCCCAAACCTTTGCTTCATATAGCAGGCAAACCTATTGTACATCATTTGGTAGAGGATATTGCCGAAATTATACAACAACCTATTGAGGAAATAGCGTTCATTATTGGAGATTTTGGAGAGGAAGCAGAAGCATCTTTGTGTAAAGTTGCTGAGAAAGTGGGCGCTAAGGCAAGTATTTATTATCAAGACGAACCTTTGGGAACAGCTCACGCTATTTTATGTGCCAAAGAAAGTCTATCAGGAAACGTAGTGGTAGCATTTGCTGATACTTTATTCAGGGCAGATTTTTCACTGGATACAGACAAAGATGCTGTAATATGGGTAAAAGAAGTAGAAAACCCCAGCAGTTTTGGAATAGTAAAACTCAATGAGAAACAAGAAATTGTAGATTTTATAGAAAAACCCAAAGAATTTGTTTCTAATTTGGCTATTATTGGCATTTATTATTTCAAAAGCGGTGAGAATTTGCGTAAAGAATTACAAAGGTTGATAGATTATGACATTAAAGGATTGGGAGAATATCAGCTTACTGACGCCCTTGCACACATGCTTAAACAGGGCAAAAAAATGGGTATTGCAGGTGTAAAACACTGGATGGACTGCGGAAACAAAGATGCAGTATTAGAAACTAACCAAGCTATTTTAAATTATTTGGAAAAAGAAAATAAAATTCGTAACTTTGTTTATCCGAATAGCGTTATTATTCAACCTTGTTACATTGCACAAAATGCTCAAATACACAACTCTATTATCGGTCCTTACGTATCAATCGGAGAGAATGCTGTAATAGAAAATGTTGTACTTTCTCACAGCATTGTCAACGATAACGCTTTAATACAACACACTCATATACAACACTCCATTGTGGGCAGACATGCAAGTGTAAAAGGAAAAGCTGTATCAGTTAATCTTGGAGATTATTCTAGTAGTGAACTATGAAAAAAATTATTGTTATTTTGTGGGTCTTGGGGTTAGCTTCTACATTTGCACAAAATATAGAACAGGATAAAACCAAAAAGAAAAAAGACAAAAAAGAAAAAACAGAGAAAATACCCAAAAAACTTTCTCCGGAAGAAAGAAACAAACTCAACTATTATTTTATAGAGGGTTCAACCTATTGGGCAAACAATCAGTATGCGCAGGCACTGACCTACTTTACAGAGGTTCTTAAAATTGACCCTAACAATGCCGCTGCCAACTATAATATTGCCCAGATTATGCTGGTTATGGGTATGTATGAAAAAGGTGTACCTTATGCACAGAAAGCTATAAAATTGGACAAAGAAAATATATGGTACAGACTTATTCTGACTAATCTGTATTTGGAGAACAAACAGCTGAAACAAGCCATAGAAGCACAGGAAAGTCTGGTTGCCGATTTTCCTAACTATCTTGACGGCTACAATCAGTTGTTAAATTTTTATTTACAAGCAAAAAGTTTTGACAAAGCGATTTCTCTATGTAATGAAATAGAGAAAAAATTTGCATTGGGAGATGAAATCGTATTCCGTAAGATTAAGATATATAAGTTCATGGGAAAACAAAAAGATGCTATTTATGAAATGAAACGCCTCACGGAACTTCGCCCAACCAAGATTGAATATAAAGAACTCCTTGCAGAAACCTATAAGGAAGCAGGTATGAATGAAAAATCCTATGAGGTTTTACAAGAAATTTTACAAGCAGAACCTACCAACGGGTATGCACTTATTGCCACTATGCAGTATTATGAAGACAAAGGAGAACATGCCAAAGCTGAAGAATACACCTACAAACTGTTTGAGAAATCAGATTTACCCATAGAAACCAAGATACAGGTCTTGTCTAACCAGTTATTGAAAAACCGCAACAAACCACAAAATCTTAAGCACTTTTTAGGGTATGCTCTCAAATTAGAAACTCAAAATCCTGACAATGCCCCTCTTATTACTTTGATAGGCGATTTTTATTCTGTACTGGACTCCTTAACCCAGTCACGTATCTATTACAAAAAGTCTTTGCGAATCAACGAAAATAACATAAGAGTATGGCAAGCCCTGATTGATGTATCCATGCGTACCAAAAACTATACTTTTGTAAAAGAGGACAGTGATAGCGCATTGGATTTGTTTCCTAATGACCCCGATTTTATTTTCTGCAACGGTATTGCCTGTTATAATCTGAAAAAGTATGAAAGCGGCATAAAAATTCTTGAAAAAGGAGTAAAAATAAGTAAAAACATTCCTGAACGCATGATAGACATGTATTCCATGCTTGGCGATATGTATAATGCTACCAAACAATACCAAAAATCTGATGATGCGTACGAAGAAGTTCTCAAAACAGACCCTCAAAATGTCATAGTTCTGAATAACTATGCGTATTATCTTTCTCTTCGCAAAGAAAAATTAGATAAAGCCGCTGAAATGGCAAAAAAAGCAGTGGAACTCTCCCCTACCCCCAATAATATGGATACTTATGGCTGGGTACTTTACAGGCAGGGCAAATACGAAGATGCGGAAACATGGCTGAAAAAAGCTATTGATACAGGTAGAGTGAGCAGTGTGGTATATGAACATTACGGAGATGTACTTTCAAAATTAAACCGTAAAACCGAAGCTGTAAAATACTGGCGTATTGCTTTGGAAAAAGGCGGAAATCAGAATATCAACAAAAAGATAGAAACTGGTATAACAGAATAGGATTACTACTCTACATACAAAATTAACCCTTTGAGATATTCGCTTTCAGGGTGATAGATATTAATGGGGTGGTCTGCAGGCTGAGTACACTGATGTAAAATCTGAATCTTTCTGTTTGCATCTACGGCAGCGCCAAATATAATTTTTCTGAATAAATCTTTATCAATTACTTGCGAACAGGAAAAAGTAGCTAAAATACCACCCTTACGTATGCGCCGCATAGCCTGCAAATTGATTTGCTTATATCCAGTACTCGCATTTTTAAGCGAGTGAATATGTTTAGCAAAAGCCGGAGGGTCAAGTATAATTATATCATATAGGTTATCAATACTTTTGAGATAATCAAAACAATCTGCTACTATACCTTTGTGCGAACTTGTATTTCCAAAATTGAGCTTAATATTCTCATCGCACTCTGCAATAGCTTTTTTAGCACTATCTACGGAATGTACCTCTTTTGCCCCCGCGCGCAAGGCATATACAGAGAATCCACCATTATAAGAAAACGCATTCAGCACAGTTTTATCCTTACAGTATTGAGATATCCAAGCACGATTTTCTCTTTGGTCAATAAAAAATCCTGTTTTCTGTCCATTTGCCCAGTCTACATAGAAACAGTTTTCATTTTCCTGAATAATCACTTTATCCTGTTTTTTTGGTCCGTATACATATCCATTTTTGCGTTCATCAAACGCATACTGAACATAAATACTTTCAATTTTTGGATAACATTCGCATAAAATATCTGCAATATCCTGAATATACGGCACAATTCCTTTGAGCTGAATTTGTAAAACAATGTTATTTGCATATACATCAGCAATTAACCCAGGAATACTATCCCCTTCGGCATGAATTAAACGATACGCATTTGTAACAGGATTATCTACAAAACCTAACTGCTTACGAAGTTGATAAGCAGAAAGAATTTTTTGCTTCCAAAAATTATGGTCAATGCTTTTAGGTTCAAATGTAAGCATGCGTACCATGATACTTCCAGGGTAAAACTGCCCAATTCCCAAAAAATGCCCTATTACAGACTGCACTTGAACTATATCGCCTTCCTGCAAGCCATCTGGTTTGGAATGTATAGCTCCTGAAAATACCCACAAGTGCCTTTGTAACAAAGATTTTTCTTTGCCTGCTTTAAGAATAACAACGGGATAGTTCACTGATACAAAACAAGGTTAAACGGTAATATCCAAAGCACGCAAACCGTTGGTAGTAGCAATATCAGCAAGTGCGTCTAAATCATAAAGTTTACAGGATTCTAAAAGGAGTTTAAGTTCCATCCACATATCGCCGTCTGCGAAGGGTTTATACACATCACAAATATTATCTACGCCGATAGCCACGCGTATACCTGCGGGAATAAGCTCATCTACGGGAGTAACGGCACTATGCGTAGGACTTAGTCTTTCTGTACGCGGGTGGTCAATCCAAGCAATGGGACAAGCAACCACAATTATCTGTGCTTCGCGCAAGAGTTGATATACTTGTTCTCTGTATGTCTTCGGGTGTGCGGCTACAGAAATACAATGTACAGCCGCTACTCTGCCTTGCATACCATGTTCAATAGTCTTACGAGCAAGCAGTTCCGTTTCTTTTTCATCGTCAACGTTAAGTTGGTCTACGTGTACGTGAACCATCTTACCAAGTTTTTTACCTGTTTCTAACAATACATCAAGGTGTTCGGCTTCTCTGCCTGCATCTTTACCAGGTAATCCGCCAATAATATCCACAAATTCCGCACCTATATCAAACCATTCGCGAGCTTCTTTGGAAAGTACACCTTTAAGCGTTTGGTTCATAAACTTGATTTTTACATCTTTACCATAATTGTCTTTGAGCATTTGTGCGGCTTTAATGGACTTGTCACGTATTACATCATCTACATCTATAAATGTACCGATAGCCTGCACACCTTGATTAAGCATGTGTTCTGTGGCTTTTACCATACGTGTATAAATTTGCTCTACGGTAGACTCACGTTTTACCTTGTCTACAATATCCCATTTCTGACGAAGGGGCGAATAGACTAATTTGAAAGACTCTTTGTCTAAAGTATAAGCACGGTCAAAGTGGGCATGTGTATTTACCCAGCCCCCGCGCTGCTGAATTTTTTGCAAAAGGATTTGTTTTAAGTTCATGGTATTTTGAGGATTGATGCAAAAATACAAGGTATGACAACGTTATCCTAAAAAAATTTCATAATACTAGCAGTCTAATAGTGATAAAGGTCATCAGTACAGATATAAAATAGATCAAAACAATACAAAACGAAAACAAGTGGTTATACATTTTTCAGTAATATTCCTGAATGTTTTGTGCTATTGTTCCAGGGTTTTTGTTTCTGGAAATGAACACAAAACCCGTGTTTTTTCATATTAGAAATCAAATTGCTAAAAAAGCGGATTACTTCATTTGACTTTGTACAATCATTTTCTGGGTAAGTATCTCGCCTTGTTGAGAAATAAATCTGACTATGTACAAACCGTCCTGCCATTGATATACATCTATGGTATGTCCTCTTTCACCATTATTTAATTCTGTTTGGTATATCAATTGTCCTGCAATATTAAATACTTGAATAATCCCATTTTCAGGATTTTTAAGCATTACACTTGCTACATCATGGGGTACAGGATTAGGATAAATATTCATTTCTTGGGTAATAGTATTCTCTAATTGTACCTGTACTGTATTACTGATTTTGGTATTACCGTCTTTATCTTGATATACAATACGATAGTAATGTGTTTTATTATCGTACAAATTTTGTATGTAATGTTGAGAATAATTTAGTTCTTCTATAACATTTTCAAAAGGAGTTTCGTTGGTTGCATGCTGTAAAGTAAGATGTTTTATATATTCACCGTCAGTAAGTTGGTATCGTAAATTGACTTGATTACCTACAAGTTCATATTGAAGCGTAACTGCGGGTAAAGGAAGCACGCAAAGTAAGCTGCTTCTCCATGTAGTATTGGCAGCATTATTGGTTGTACCTGGCGTTTCACCAGCGGGTGCAGCGGCATTAGTATAATTAGCCGCATTAGTAAAATTATTGTCAATGTTATGAGTAAAAGAATATACCCTTCCTGCGGTGCAGCCTCCGGCTGTACAGTTGTCTACACGTACCCCAGGGCCTGGACCAATACAATTACACGTACCGTCACCAAAGGACAAACCATGAAAATACGCCCCTGCGGGTGTACGTACCTGCATAACATCACCATCATTAGCCAAACCTAGTGGGTCCCAAATAGGAGCAGTATAAGTACAAGGGCTGTATGTACCGTCCGATGTTGTAGGTCTAGTAGTACATCTTTCCAATAAAGAAGAGTTTGAAGGCAGAATATATATTTTATCATTATTAGAATCAGAAGGATCATCAGGCATAGTGATAGAAGTGTTTTTATCTACTTGATTGTAGATAAGAATAATAGAACCTGTGGGTACATTTTGCCATTGTGGGTCATTAGTAAAGCGTATATGTCCTGATGCTATTCCTGCACCAACAGTTGGACCTCCACTGAAATCTCCGTTATTATCATCAATAATCCAGTTGCGGATGTCTACAAAGCACGTCCCCGAGGGAGCAATTACTATCAATTCTGCGTATTCTTTTACACCACCGGTTCCTTGAGAAACTTCATTCACAATAAGTCCTGTTTGGGCAATCGTGAAATTCATTATAACGAAATGAAATAGATAAGTAAATAATTTTTTCATAGCTAGCAACAAATTCAGCTCTGCAAAGATAACAAATGAACTAAGCGCCTTATATTATTAAAGTGTTAAATTTAGGTAAACAAGGAGGCATTACCATCTAAACGTGACATTAGCTAAGAAATAAGGTATAATTCTTGGTTTTTGTTTCTGAAACAATTGTGTTTCCATAAATGTGATAAATAAAGGAATACTTGCTTTCTCCTTAAAGTTATATCGCGTAAAATACCATTGTAGCCAGTTTTCAAAGGAAATACTGATATTTTTTTGTGTATTAAACTCTACTCCCATAGTGGGGCCTGTTTGGAAGTTGTTTTCTTTCAATGTAATGGCTTTAGATAATCCTGTATTTTGTTGCGTATATCCTGATTCATAACGGCGCTGTTGTAAAAAATGGTGGTATCCTGCAAAAATAATCCACTTTTTACGTGTATAAGTGCATTTGTAAGCATAATCATACGTAAAAGTGGTATCAATTGGAATTTCTGTAAAGTCTTTCCAATTGAGCTTACCGATATTTCGCCTGCTGTATAAAATATCTGCTTTATGTTGCCATTTTGGACTCATTTGCCATTTAATATGTCCTTCTGCGGTTAGTAAGCGTGTACTTCGGTCATTGTTCTGCATTAAAGTAAAATCATGTACATTGTACATACTTAATTGTTGATATGCGGCTTTACATTGCCATTTTCGGTAACTCCACTCTAGATACGGAGACATCTTGATAATGTACTGCGTATAGTTCTCTTTACTTTGCTGTGCAAAAATATACACGATATGTCTGTATATTCCACTCCACAGGATACCGAGCTTTAGATTAGGTAAAATTTGATATTTTATATCTTGTTCAGCGGAGTAGAGAAGTACATCTCGGTCATCAAAATTGTCTTTGCTGGGGGTATCAAAACGGAGTAGTTCGCCAATAATACTGTGTGTAATTGTAATTTTTTTTCGTATAGTAAGTTGGCTGTTCCACGTCCATTGAGTAGTTTCTTGGGCATAATCTTTTAATTTCTCTTGATTACGCTGTATCTGAAAAGTGGTAGATGCAAGGTTGAGAGTATTTTCAAGGTCAAAAGTTCGGTTTTCGGTGCTGTTTTTAAATCCAAAGTCAAGATTAAAGAATTCTATTTTCCAAGAGAGTAAACCATACATCTGATAGCCAAATTGCCTGAAACGACTGCTGTTCCGTTCTGTATTTTGTGTTTCAAATGGACGAAAGTTAAATCTTCTGTTTTGCAACTGTACATAATTCTGTGTTGTAAAAGAGAGTTTTTTACTTAACTGATATTCAAAAAACATATCCAGCTGTGTGGAGTCACTGCGAATTTGCTGAACCGATTTGGAAAAAAAATCTTCTACCTTCCAAAACGCATGCTGTAAAAGAAAATGAATTTTAATAAGGTCTTTTATAGGAACTTTATAGGCTATCTTTGCCTGATAGTTAAGATTATTGCGAATTTGTAGGGCATAATACCGTGCATTAAATTGTGCATTCCACTGTTGATTATCTTTTGTAGTTTTATCGTATCTTGTGAGCAATCTTGCGGCAAAGCCATGATTTTTGTATCTGTCCCTTTGGTCATAGTTCCAGCCTATGTCCGTTTGAAGTTGTAGGGAATCCAAAGGATTGTAACTAACACCTGTAAAACCTTGAACTGTATAAAAATTTGTAGGTAAATAATTTATACTTTGTGTAGTATTTTTCCATGCCAATTTCTTGGATAGTTTGTAAGTATGTATAAAAAATCCTGTTTGTATAGCTTGTACCCATTTTTGAGGAACGGTTGGGTTATAGAGATTATCTGTTTTTATTTGATATTCAAAAGTATTTTTTTTGTTTGTAATAAATTGATAGGCTATACTCTGAAAAATAAATGTATTAATGTTCTGCCGTTGGGATTTTGTTGTAAAAACAGCGGTATCTCTGCTTTGTGCGAGATGCACAATCGTAAAGAGCAAACAAACAGAGAGTATAAAAAACCGCATATTTGCAAAAATACAAGGTAAATCCGACATTATCAGTTAAAAATTTGCTCAAAATAAAACCAAAACCTTTTTTTGAGTGTTTTTCGTATGTTTTATATGCAAAATAGACTTTTATTGTGTGTAGGGCTAATTTTTTTACTTATACACACCGCCTGCGGACAGAAAAAAAATGAACAGAATAAAAAAACAAATTCAATTATAACTATGAAAAAACAGGTAGCCAAAGACAGCAAAGACTATAACATACTCACAGAAGAGGAGAAAAGGGTTATTTTATACAAGGGTACAGAGTATCCTTTTACAGGTAAATATTACAAACACAAAGGTAAAGGTACGTATATCTGCAAACAGTGTAACGCACCTTTATACCGTTCTGAACATAAATTTGACTCTCACTGCGGTTGGCCGAGTTTTGATGATGAAATTAAAGGTGCAGTCAAGCGCGTACCTGACGCAGATGGAGAACGTGTAGAAATTATTTGCAACAACTGTGGCGGGCATCTTGGACATGTATTTGAAGGAGAAGGCTTTACTGCCAAAAACACTCGTCATTGTGTAAATTCTATTTCTATTGAGTTTATACCTGATGAAAATTAAAACATAACATATTGGTAATACAGTCAGACAGGCACCTCTTGCATGTCTGTTTTTCTTTTTTCTGAAAGTTTGGAATTATAGTTGTGTATATTTGTACTTGACAAAAGGTTAAAAAACTTCTATTTTTGTAAATTATGAAAAACGTATTCTTGTACCTCACGATATACATGTTTGTGATTTCTTTTGCACAAGATAAATACTCCACGGACAGCAAGGGTATAAAAAGACAGGATAAATTGGCTATTGAAGAAGCACTTTCCAAATGGGACAATGGTATCAATGAAGGCGATGAGGGTGCTGTAAAGGCGTTGTATGCAGAAAAAGTATTATATTACGGTTCGCAAAAATCTCGGGAGGAGTGTGTAGCTGACAAGATAAAAATCTCTCAAATTCCTGAATTGGTACATAGTCTAAGCGGAGAAGTAACCTATACCAAAATCAATGATGATTGTATTTTAGCAAATTTTGTCAGAAGATTTGGTTCTAACAACAAAGGTATTCAAAACTATGGTACATATATGCTCTTTGAACGCATTAACGGTTCATGGAAAGTTGTTGTAGAAAGTGATGCTATTAAAGACAAAGAGCTTATAGCACAGCATAAAAATCCGTCTTTGTGTTATTTAGACCCTGCTACTTCTACACTTACAGGTACATATAAAAAAGAAAACCAGACCTATACTTCAAAGAGTGGCAAACAATCCGAAGTAGAGGTGTATATTTTAGAGTTAGAACAACCTATACAGGTTTTACCTAGTATTTCAGGAGATAAAGTAGTAGACTCTACTGCCAAGAACTTTGATATTGCTGTTTCACAAGTAAGTAAAATTGAACTTATGGTTAGTGATACCAAACCTTTTGATAATAAAGAAGGTAAAAATATCACAGTTAAAGGTAAATTGGCACTACCCCCCAATAAAAATTATTCTACAAAAGTTATTCTCAATGATGTAGTTTTTGTAAAATAAAATACTCGTGTAATTTTGCTATATGAAAGCAGAAGAACGTCTAAAAACATTAATGGAGTTTTTAGCCCAAGACCCAAACGATACTTTTACCCGTTATGCTATTGCTACGGAGTATAACAACATGGGAGATATAGATACCGCACAGACGCATTATGAGTATTTGGTTACACATCACCCCGATTATGTAGGTACGTACTATCACTTGGGAAAATTGTACGAAAAAAAAGGACTGACTGAAAAAGCCATTGAAACCTATCAGAATGGTATGAAAATAGCCATGAAAGCAAGAAATATGCATGCACATTCAGAATTACAGACCGCTTATCGCGTTGCCGCAGGATTAGAATATGACGAGTAATACTTTTTTAAGCGCTTATGCTTCTGTAATTGGGGCAGGACATATCGCAGAGAATACCCCCTTGCAAGACGCATGCGGATATGAGTTTTGGGAAAATGGCTGGGGCTGTGCCATTGTATGTGATGGTGCAGGTTCTTGTGCGTATTCACATATAGGCGCCGCCCTGTGCGTGGATTTTTTTATCCGAAAACTGAAAGGCATGCACTGGAACAATCTTCTTGCTCACCCCGAACAATTACGGAGAGAAATACATACTTTATTTTATCAGTGTGTGCATTATTTACAGTATTCAGGGTATCCTCTGGACGAGTTAGGCTGTACAGTAAATGCTGTAGTTTTTTCTGAACATTCGCTTATAAGTTTTCATATCGGAGATGGCAGGGCAGGTTATTGTGATTTACAAGGTAATTGGAAACCTTTATTTGTACCTCAGAAAGGTGAAGAAGCTAATCAAACTATGTTTATTACTTCACCGTTTTGGCAAGATAATCCGCACCATTGGATAGACATACAAGTTGTTCAAGAAGATTATACCGCGTTTTGTGTGTTAAGTGACGGTTGTGAAAAAGCCTCCTTTGAATGTAATATATGGGCAGATGAAGAACAAAAATTCAAAGACCCCAATCTGCCGTATTCCAAATTTTTTAATCCTTTGGTACAGGGAATACAGCAGTTGTATGCACAGGGTAAGACCCACAGTGAAATTCAGCAAATGTGGAAACAGTTTATTAAAGAAGGCAACAAAACTCTTGCACAAGAAACTGATGACAAGTCCCTGATATTAGTGTGCAAAAATAATCAATAACACGTGAGTAACATGGTCATTTCGGTGCATCCTATGGGCGGCTACTCAGTGACCTGTTTATTTAAAGTGGCTGAGTGGTGTAGCCATACCGAAGCCACCGCTATGTATATGGTCATTTCGGTATGAGTTTCGTCCTACTCAATGACCTTGTTCAAGATATAAACTTCTAAAAACTATACCCCGAAGGCGGTTTTAAGCTCTTCTGTTAAATCTAATTTTTCCCATGGAATTTCTATCATAAAAAGTTTTCCTGTGGGATTTCCATACGGGTCTTTGTCTACATCATAAGTACCATCGGGCTTTTGATAGTACAAAGTTTGTATATGAGTTCTGCCCATGTGTCCATAAGCGGCGATATTTTCATACATAGGACGACATAAATCAAAGCGTTTGATAATATCAGCAGGTTTTAGACTGATATTTTGCAGAATGTATTGAGCTAATTTTGTGTCAGGGACTTTACCTGTTCCATAAGTATTTACGAAAATGCTGACGGGTTGAGCTACTCCAATAGCATAAGCTACCTGAACAAGACATTCTTTTGCAAGCCCTGCGGCTACAATATTTTTGGCAATGTGTCTTGCGGCATAAGCGGCGCTTCGGTCTACTTTGGAAGGGTCTTTTCCTGAAAATGCACCTCCACCGTGTGCGCCTTTGCCTCCGTAAGTATCTACAATAATTTTTCTACCTGTAAGTCCACTATCACCATGAGGTCCGCCGATTTCAAAAATACCTGTGGGGTTAACAAAATATTTGGTATTAGAATCTAATAAATGCCCTGGGATAACCGCAGGAATAAGAATTTTTTTAATATCTTCATGAATTTGACTTTGAGACACATCAGGGTCATGCTGTGTACTTACCACAATAGCATCTACACGAAGGGCTTTATGGTCATCACTGTATTCTATGGTAACTTGACTTTTAGAATCAGGACGAAGATAAGTCATCACTTTACCTTGTTTGCGGATTTCTGCGAGTTTTTCTACTAATTTATGAGCATAATACAAAGCCATAGGCATATAATCGGGGGTTTCGTCATTAGCATAACCAAACATTATACCCTGGTCGCCTGCACCCTGTTCTTTGTTTTCCGAGGAATCCACACCTACGGCAATATCAGGCGACTGCTGATGTAAAGCAGATAAAATAGCACAAGACTGTGCATCAAACTTATAATCAGATTTTTTGTACCCTATTTTATGAATAACTCTGCGTACAATTTCCTGCGGGTCAAAATGGGCTTTGGATGTAATTTCACCTGCCAATACCACTAATCCGGTAGTAACCAGAGTTTCACAGGCTACACGGGCCTTTTTGTCCTGAGCGAGATGCGCATCTAAAATGGCATCAGATATTTGGTCTGCAATTTTATCGGGATGTCCTTCAGATACTGATTCAGACGTGAACAAATATGACATAATCTGTTTTTTAAAAATTAGCCTGCAAAGCTATCATTTACTTACAAACAAAACAAATTTTTTGTTATTCCTGCTCTACTTCTTCCTTGTACTTGCAGAAAGCCTTAAATATAGCTTTAGCAATTTCTTGTTGTCCTTTTTCGCTACCAAGATATTTTTCTTCTTCTATGTTACTTAAAAAACCTGTTTCTATAAGCACACTGGGGGCATTGGTACGCCATAGTACTAGAAATCCTGCTTGTTTTACTCCCCTGCTTTCTCTACCTATACCTTCTTTACCAAAACAATGTTCTACGTGTGAAGCAAAAGCTAAACTCTGTTCTAAATGAGCGCTTTGGTATAAATTAAACATAATATGCGAAATAGGTGAGTTAGGGTCATAGCCACCATATTTTTTTTGATAATTATCTTCTTTTAAGATAACCGCATTTTCTCGTCTAGCAACCAAAAGATTGCTTTCTGATTTATGTAATCCCATAGTATACGTTTCTGTACCTACTAATTTTTTGTTTTCTGCGGCGTTGCAATGAATACAAATAAATAAATCTGATTTATTTCGGTTACAGATATTAGCACGTTCGTCAAGTTCAATAAATTCATCTGTTTTGCGGGTATATACCACTTTGATATTAGGAAATTTTTCGCTTATCATAGTACCAAGTTTAAGGGTAATAGCGAGTGCTATATCTTTTTCCTTAAACTGCTTTCCGAGAGTACCTGGGTCTTTACCTCCATGTCCTGCATCTAAGGTAATCGTTTTAATTTTGTATCCCTGTGTTTTTTCAGGAATGTGATAAAATGAAGTTAAAAATATACTGACAATACTGCAAAATAAGAATACCGTTATGGAAATCTTTGCTTTCATACGCTAAACCAACATCTGTTTCTGAATACAAAATTACAATTTTATTTGATTGACGGGCTTTTTTCTCCAACAAGAATATGGAAAATATGCGAAAAATAAGATTATAGCAATCTGTGCTCTTTAAGAAAAGTTTCGTCTACTTTGGCAATTTGCATCACTAATTGTTTAGGTATACCTTTACTTAACATTTCTTTTATCATATCAATTTTTTCCTGTTCTAATTGTTCTGCGCGCTGTTTTTCTTGTTCTGCACGCTGTTTTTCTTGTTCTAATTCTTGTTCTAGGTTTTCTTTAACTCGTTCTACTGCCTTAAAGCCTGCTATAATTTCATCTTCTATTTTCATACTTTTACGTACTTTCTCTGTAACTACTGCCTTTAATAACCTGCGTATAATCGCTTGATATTTCTCAGGATAATCGTTCTCATTTATACTAATTTCTTGACTTCTTTCTCGTTCATCAAATAGGCTTAATATGAGTTCTAATTCATTTCTGCGTACTTTTTTTAACTTTGGTATTTGTACAATAATACAGTCATGCGTAATTCCTTCTATAAATGGGTCTTTGAGGTCAATACTTTCATTGGTAGCATTATCGGTAACTGTCCTACGTATGCGTAACACGGGATAAGGTGGGTTGGTTTCTAAATTATAGCCTAAAAAATATACCGTAATAAGCGGCAGTGCTTCAAATGTTCCATCTTGTTTTTCAGTTATATTCTGTTCAGATGCATATTGTTCTCCTAAATACCTCCGAAACCGAATAATATCCGTAGGAAATTTAGCTTTTTGTACCTCAATTAGAACAATTTTTTCTTTGTTATCCGTAGTTTTTATTTTTGCTTTAAAGTCTAAACGATAAACAGTACAAGGAATTTTAAGACTGTATTCCTGCGGTCTGAATTCTAACTCAACAATTTTCTCCTGTAATAAATCAGATAGCAAAAGTTTAGCGATTTTGTTATCCTCCATCAAATACTTGAATACCACATCATATGCAGGATTTGCGATTTTTATCATGGTACAAAAGTAAGAAAATACCCGTTTTTAATAAGTATGATTTGTAACAATCCGCCAAGTAAACGTAATTTTGTGCCATGAGTAGAAAAGTAAGGGTTCGTTTTGCACCCAGTCCTACGGGAGGGTTACATATCGGAGGAGTACGAACAGCATTATACAATTATTTGTTTGCCAAAAAACACGGCGGAGATTTTATACTTCGTATTGAAGATACAGACCAGACGCGCTTTGTAGAAGGTGCAGAGGAGTATATTATTGAAAGTTTAGCATGGTTAGGAATTACTTTTGATGAAGGTGTTCATGTAGGCGGTCCACACACACCTTACAGACAATCCGAGAGAAAGCCCATGTACAGGCAATATGCAGAAGCATTAGTTGAAAAAGGATATGCGTATTATGCGTTTGATACCGCAGAAGAATTAGAACAAATGCGTGAGCGGTTAAAAGCCGCAAAAGTAGCTTCTCCGCAATATAATAGCATCACACGTAACAGTATGAAAAATTCTCTCACTTTACCTGAAGATGAGGTAAAAGCCCGTATAGCCAATGGAGAGCCTTATGTAATACGCTTAAAAGTTCCCCGCAAGGAAGAAGTCCGTTTGTATGATGAAATACGCGGTTGGGTAGTAGTGCAAAGTCATCAGATAGATGATAAAGTGCTGTTAAAATCTGACGGTATGCCAACTTATCATTTAGCTAATGTAGTAGATGACTATCTGATGCAGATAACCCATGTTATTCGTGGGGAAGAATGGTTGCCTTCTGCACCTTTGCATGTGCTTTTGTATCGTTATCTTGGCTGGGAGGACGTTATGCCCAAATTTGCCCATTTGCCTCTGATTTTGCGCCCTGATGGTAACGGAAAACTTAAAAAACGCGAAAGTGCAGGTATCTTAACCTTTCCTTTATCTTGGTATGATAGCTCTACTAACGAAGAATATTTAGGCTATCGCGAAGCAGGTTTTTTACCTGAAGCATTAGTTAATTTTCTTGCTTTTCTGGGCTGGAATCCGGGTACGGAACAGGAAATTTTTTCCATGCAGGAACTTATTGAAGCATTCAGTATTGAACGTATCGGCAAGTCTGGGGCAAGGTTTGATGCAGAAAAAGTGAAATGGTTCAATAGCGTGTATATTCGCAATACAGATACTCAAAAATTACTTCCAATAGTAAAAAAATC
>CALIZB010000150.1 GCA_938028625.1 uncultured Bacteroidia bacterium
CAACTGCCAAGTAACATCTGCATCTTCGGCGGCATACTCTGCAATTTTTGAGAGCGGTACATCAGCCATAGAAAGTTGTTTTTGCCCTCTTCCGATAAGGGTTTCAATAGAAACAGGTACATAATTGAGATAACTCTCGGAAAGTGCATCCATGCTGTGTTTCATTTCTGGCTGAACCACATAACTTGCCAACATGGTATCAAAAAAAGGTCCTTTTACAGGTATGTCATGCCAATAGAGTACTTCAAGGTCAAATTTGAGATTATGTCCGATTTTGAGAATGGTCTCGTCAGCAAAAACAGGTTTAAGATATTTTTGAATAATTTCTAAATCTAATGTGGCATTACAGGGTACATAATAAGCTTTATGAGATTCAAAGGCAAAAGAAAGTCCTACTAAATCGCAGTTGTGTGTGTACGTAGAGGTGGTTTCTGTATCAAAACAAAAAGCAGGCTGAATAGATAGTAGGTAGCTTAATTCTTTAAGTTTTTCTATATCATTGACAATAATATATTCGTGCAGAGTATTCTGTATATTTTTTTTCTGTTCTGCAAAAGTATCGCTTTCAGCATTTTCAAACAAAGAAGTTGTACCTGATGTATTTTTGGAAGCCATTTTTTTGGAAGTATTGACTGCTACTGTGTTGCCAAATAAATCTGTTTGTATATTATTTTTCTCACCAAATAAGCGTTTTGAAAGTGTTTTAAATTCTAATTCTTCAAAAATAGCTTTAAGTTCAGGTTCATTAAAAGGGGTAGCTTTTAATTTATCTAATTCTAATTCAATAGGCACATCAGTATGAATGGTAGCCAATGCTTTGGATTCTAGACCTTGTTGTGCGTACTGAATAACATTTTCTTTAAGTTTTCCTTTGAGCTTATCTGCGTTTTGAATAAGATTTTCAATAGAACCGTATTCCTGTATGAGTTTTTTGGCAGTTTTTTCACCTATGCCAGGTATGCCCTTGATATTATCTACGGCATCTCCCCATAATCCGAGTACGTCAGGTACTTGTGTAGGGGGAACACCAAATTTTTCTATTACTCCTTGAATATCTAAAACTTCAATTTCATTTCCTATACGTTTAGGGCGATAACATAAAATATTTTCTTCTACTAATTGACAAAAATCTTTGTCTGGGGTCATCATATAGGTTTTTATACCTTGTTTTGCGGCTTTTTTGGCTAATGTGCCTATTACGTCATCCGCTTCAAAACCAGGAACAGAGAGTTCAGGAATGCCCATAGCGGCGAGAATTTTATGAATATAAGGAATAGCGGCGAGAATTTCGTTGGGTGTATCCGGGCGGTTTGCCTTATAATTAGCGTTTTGCTCATGCCTGAATGTGGGTTCATGGGTATCAAAAGCAACTCCAATATAATCTGGTTTTTCTTTGTGCAATACTTCCAGTACAGAATTACAAAATCCAAAGATAGCTGAGGTATTGAAGCCTTTGGAAGTGATACGGGGGGCTTGTATAAAAGCAAAATGCGCTCTGTATACCAATGCCATACCATCTAATAAAAACAAACGGGGCAGAGTAATCATATATTAAACTTACTGCGAAAAGCAGTATTTTTTGCAATTAACGATTTTTTTAGAGTACTTACAAACGCTTGATTTGCTCCTCGCCTACTCCAGTAATTTCTGCAATAATTTTTATTTAGAAACTTTTATCTTTTCATACAGATATAAAAAGGGCAGATATGATATCTGCCCTCTGTTTTTGTTACTTAGTCTTCTATTACTAAAGTGTCTTTGTCTACTTTACGGTTACGTAATTTTTCCTTGTGTTTTTTTACGACCTGTTCTAAGGCGTCATATACTTCATCCAAGGCTTTTTCAAATGTTTTTGCGCGGTATTTTACCGTTTCTACTTTTTGACTCATATCTAACCTGACTTCTACAATTTTATTACCTGCATCAGCGTCTTTATCTAATCTGAGATATACTTCTGCACTGATGATATTGTTAAAGAATTGTTCTAATTTGGCAAGACGCTCTTCAATTAATTTCAGTAGTTTTTTATCTGCGTCAAAGTGGATGGACTGAATGGTAATTTTCATAACCTTATGATTAAGGATTAAACATGTATGCTAATATACGCTGATTTTACCAAAAAGTAAAGTGAATATAAAGAAATAATAACTCCGTATTACGTAAAGTACTGAACAACAATAAAATAAATTTTTGGTAATTATCCTATCTAAATTCGTACTCCAAAGATTCAATAAAGTTTTTAGATGGTATGCTTTTGAGTATATTTGCAGTATCATACTGTATAATTATGAAACGTAATACTCCGCCGCAAGAAGAACCGCAGGGAAGCCCAATAAGCATGCAACAGCAAACTGTGGATATAAAACAATGGTATAAGAATTTGTCTGTTGCTTGGAAAAAAGTAATTGAATATACTCTTGGTATAGAAGAACTAACCACAGATGAAGATTTTCAACAATTAGAAGAAACAGAAAGTCTATATTTTTACATAGAACAGGAACATCTAAATGAATTAAAAGATTTAACACCAGTTACAGCACTTAAAAATATAAGATATTTGTATCTTTCAGGAATACCTGTACAAAACATTAGTGTGTTAAGAAACATGAACCTATTGGGTTTAGATATTGGAAACAGCATGGTATTAGATATCAATGATGTTCAGTATTTGCGCAATCTGGAATATCTTATTTTGAGCAACACCAAAATAACCAGCATGAGACCTATATCAGGTTTAAATCAGCTTAGAACCCTTCGTCTGGATTACTCGCGCGTAAAGGATTTATCACCTTTGGAAAAATTATACCAATTACGAGAATTAAGTCTCTCGGGACTGAAAATAAAAGAAATATCTAATTTATCTGACCTTGTTTCGTTAGTAGAGCTCAATCTTTCTAATACTTATGTTAAAGATATTAGCGTACTAAATAACCTTAAAGGATTAGAAAGTTTATGCCTTACTTATACATCTGTATACGATATTAGCGCTTTGGCAGAATTATTATATCTGAATAATTTAGAACTCTCCCATACTCATGTAAAAGATTTTACACCATTATCTAATATGAAAAATTTAGAATATGTCAATCTGAGTTATACAAGTATTGAAACATTAAGCGGACTGGATGCTCCTAACCTAAAAACCCTTTATTTGTATAATTCTGCCATACAAAATATAGCAGGTGTAAATAACATGCAAAAATTAGAGTATCTTGATGTCTCGAGAACAATGATTGAAGATTTATCTCCTTTATCAGAATTGCTTAACCTGAAATATGTGTACTTTAACAGTACAGATCTTGCCTATTTAGACGCTTTTCAAAATAGCTATCAGTTGGAGTATATTTATGCTAATGACACACTGATTAAAGATTTGAGGCCTTTAGAAAAATTAAGAAACTTACGGGGACTGGATTTAGGAAATACTTTTGTTACAGACATCAGCCCGCTTGCACACCTTACTAATCTAGATTATATCAACCTTGGACAGACGAATATCAAAAGCCTTAAACCTTTGTTTGAATTGCCCAACCTTAATACGCTACACTTGTATCAGGCAAATTACCCTAAAAATGAATTGGAGGAGTTTAAGAAAAGATTTCCAAATTGTTATATTGATGCTTAATCAAAATAGTTAGGGTTTTACATTTAATATACATGCGTGAGGCATGCGAAGGGGGTGCGTAAGCACAGTGCGCAAGCACCGAAGCGATAGCGTAGCCCGTAGCACGCCGACCTGAACGCAGTGAAGGACACGCCCTAAAAAATATAAATACAACCGTTTGACAAACAATGTATTATGAAAATACTCTTGTGTAATATCAAAAAACTGCTTACTTTTGTAGTCCAATTTTGCACTCATAGCTCAGCTGGATAGAGCAACTGCCTTCTAAGCAGTAGGTCACAGGTTCGAATCCTGTTGAGTGTACTTAATTTCATAATTAAATGAATAACTATCCTGTATGTATAAACATACGGGATTTTTTTTATGAAAGAAAAGGTATTTGCATCATAGAAAGATATTTGTGATACAAACCACCCTTTTGAGAAAGTTCCTGATGTGTACCTGTTTCAATGATTTCGCCTTTGTCTAAAACCACAATCTTATCTGCATTTTGTATAGTAGACAAGCGGTGTGCAATAACAATAGCCGTTCTGCCTTTCATAACCGCATACAGTGCGTCCTGAACCAATTTTTCGGATTCGTTGTCCAGGGCAGAAGTTGCTTCATCTAAAATAAGAATTTCAGGATTTTGAAGCACCGCCCGCGCAATGCAAATACGTTGTTGTTGTCCTCCTGATAACTTACTTCCTCTTTCACCGACAATTGTATCATAACCATTTTCTGTTTGCAGGATAAATTCATGGGCATTAGCAATTTTTGCTGCGGTAATTATTTCATCTATATTTGCGTTAGGCTTGCCGTATTTAATGTTGTTAGCAATAGTATCATTGAATAAAATCGGGTGCTGGGTAACAATACCAAAATGTGTACGGTATGTATTCAAATCAAACTGTTTGATATTTACGCCGTTTATACAGATTTCACCTTGCTTTACGTCATGAAAACGAGGTAGCAAATCAGCTAACGTAGTTTTACCTCCTCCGCTGGGACCTATCAACGCAATAATTTCTCCTTTTTTTATAGTAAGGTTAATATCCTGTAAAACTGTTTTTTCTCCATAACTGAAATGAACATTTTTATATTCAATAGTAGTAAACTCTTTGGGAAAAGATGTAGCATTTGGGGCATTAATAATATCGGGTTTTGTATCTAATAGTTGAAAAATGCGTTCTGAAGAGGCTGTTCCTTTGGCAATATCCCCCAGAGCTATTCCTATGCCTTTGATAGGAGGTAAAAGTTGTGAAAAAATACCAATATAAGTAAGAAACAAAGCGGCTGTCATCTGATTTGTTCCGTTAATAATCAGGCTTCCCCCGTACAACAATACGGCAACAATGATAATTACAGAAAGTGTTTCTGTAACCGGTTGTACAAGTTCTCTTCTGCGGTATACTTTTTTGTATGTCTGATAATATCCATCATTCTGTATGCTGAATTTTTCCTGTTCTCTCTGTTCTGCACCAAAGGCTTTTACAATACGCATACCTCCGATAACTTCATCTACAATGCTTATCAAGCGGCTTAATCTGTCCTGTCCTATACTGGCATTTTTTTTCAATGTTTTAGATACTCGGCTGATGGCATATCCGCTAATAGGTAAAATAAGCAATACAAATAAAGTTAATTTCCAGCTGATAAAAAACATAGCTGTCAGCATGCTGATAGCTACCAAAGGATGTCGTAACAGCCCTTTGAAACTGCCTACTACACTACTCTGTACCTGTTCAATATCTGAAGTCATGCGTACTATTAGTTCTCCTTTGCGCTCATTAGTAAAATAAGATAAAGAAAGTTGAGTTAAATGGCTGAAAATGGCTTTGCGAAAATCCCTGACTATACCTCCTTCAATAATAGCCAAAAAGTATGTTACTAAATACGCAAAGAGATTTTTGAGCAAAAAAACCACAAACAGAACTGTACAAAGCACATACAAAGTATGCATTCTGCCGTTTTCTTCAATGTATTTAAGCAGTTTGTAATATGCGTATTCCTTGACAGAACTAGCATTAAGCACACTTACCTGTTTGGGTTCATTAATTTTAAGATTGGTATCAAATAAAGTATCCAAAAAAGGCACTAAAGTGGCAAAACTGGCAAGGTTAAAAAACACAAAAAACATTAGGCACACCAACATAGCCACAATGCTTTTCCAGTAAGGAACACAGTATCTTAATACTCTTACAGATAAACGAAACATATTATTATGCAAAAAAACGGAATTATACAGCTATAAGCAAATTAAGTGTACCCTTCATATTTAGTAGTAGAAATAATTACTGTATGGTAATACCATAAAACTTTGCTCCTCTGATGCCTACCACTATTTTATCCATAAACACCGCAGGACTGGCTTCTATGTTATGTCCTAAACCCATTTTAGAGATAATTTTACCTGATTTGCCTTCAATTAAAAAGATATTTCCTTGAGAGTCACACTGAACAATATACAGATTTCCTTTTGTGTCATATACATCTACGGGAGAAGACCATGCGTAGTTGGGCATTTCTAAACGCCACAATTCCTTACCTGTACGTGTATGTAGAGCTACCATAAGTCCCCCATTGAGGTTTTTGTATCTTGCAGGAGAAAAAATAATCATGCTGTCTTTGGGATTTTTGGACAATACAGGACTGGCTAACAAACCACCATTAACAGGATGCGCTCCTTGTATAGTACTACACTTGTAAGGACTTTCCCACACAATTTCACCTGTTAATCCATTGATTTTACGTAAAAAAGTACTTCCTGTACCACCTTGCTTATCCACTTCACAACCTGTGTACAAATATGGAACGTCATTTTCTACTTGAATGAGAATGCTTGCATCTGTATCATCAGTAGCATCTATTGCCCATACGGGTTTAAGGGTGAGCAAATCTATACATTGCATAAAACCGTTATTGTCTCCAAAATAAACAAGATTTTTATAGCAAGCAATAGAATTTTCTGTACCTACTTGTCCTTTTTTAGGAGCTTGATAGCGGTATTTATACACCTTTGGGCTTACGGTTATCTTTTTGCCTGCAAGGTCAAACTGAGTATTGAGTTTTACATAATAAAATATACCGTTTTCACCATTGAGATACATGGCGTCAGTAAAGCGGTTAATGAGCGGCGAACTGTCAAATGCGCCCCATTTACGATAGGCAAATTCATCAATACCTTTGATAAGGTAAATTTCTTTGCCATCAATCAAACTGAAAATACGAAAACCAATTTCTCCTGTCTGCGGCACACCCTGTCCGCAGTATAAAAGTGGATAGCCGCGCGGGTCAACAGAAACAGAACCTTTTACAGGGTTTTTTATATCAATGGCAGGGCGAGAAGGTTTGCCTGTGGTAAGGTCTAAAAAATAAATTTTGCCGTCAAGTGAAGCATAAATCACTTCTGTAAAGTTTTTATCTTGTTTAAACTGAGGTTTTAAGTTCATTATATTTTTCACTTTTTCATTCCATTTAACAATAGCAGGTTGTCCTGTCCAGCCTGCACCTCCGCCCCACCTGCCACTACTGCCTGTACCAAATTCCCAAGTTGTTGTTAGGGAAGACGGACTTTGTTGGAGGTATCCAAAAGAAGAAGTATTTCTGAACGCATTGCCTCTAAAACATAAAACGCCTTCAATACTATCTGTTTCATAGTAAGGTTCACGCATAAATTCGTTTTCGTTGTATATTTCTGTAACGGGTTTGCCTTCACATATCCATTCGTATTTTAATCCTGTAATTTTTTCAGGGTTAAAGTTCACTTTGAGTGGTTTTTGGGGAATAGGTTTTTTAGCAATAACTGTATCCGTTTTTTTATTTTGAGTAGAGTCTCTTTGTTGGCATTGTGCGAATGTGGTAATAATCACTATTCCTAATATAACCGACACGATTTTGAGTTTTAACATGGTGCAAAAATAGAGTAAAATTAAAAATTAGAAGTATTGAACAGTTTATTTTTATCTTATAGGCAAATAGAACATAGATAAATTCACCTTTGGTGTATTTTGTTAAATGGTAATTAGGTATGGTAGTACTGTTTTTAAGAATGGGTAAGCATATTTGTGTCAACTTACAAGTATTTTTGATAGACTACAAGGCTACAAAACGGTTTTTGAAAAAGTCATGAGCGAATTGGATAACATAAAAAAAACGACTTCCATTATCTGGAAGCCGTTTTTTAGCACAGAAAGACAGTTATTTTTTCTTGTTTTCGTCTTCTTTGATTTTATTGAGTTTTTCTATGGCTTTGGCTTGTTCTTCTTTTTCCTGAGCTTCTAATTTTTCTTTCAGCCCTGCCAGTGCGTCTAAGTCCCCCAAAGTAGATTTTTCTTCTTTTTTCTTTGTAGTTTCTTTTTCTTTCTTGGTTTTTTCTTTTACTTCTTTTTGCTCTTTTTCCTGTGAGACTTCTGCGACCATGATTTTTCTGTTTTCTTTACTGAATTCAGTAACAGAAAGTTCTATTTTATCACCAATCTTATACTCTTCTCTTTTGTGTTGTAAACCTTTGTAAGGAAGGAAACCTTCCACACCATAAGGCAACTCTACAATAATACCTTTGTCAATGAATTTGAGAATGGTACCAGTATGCTGAGAGTCTACGGGGAATACGCTTTGGAAAATATCCCAAGGGTTCTCCTTAATTTGTTTGTGTCCAAGGCTTAACCTGCGGTTTTCGGGGTCAATTTCTAGTACAATTACATCTAGTTCTTCATCTTTTTTCACAAATTCAGAAGGATGTTTGATTTTTTTCGTCCAAGAAAGGTCAGAAACGTGAATTAAACCGTCTACACCTTCTTCAAGTTCAACAAATAATCCAAAGTTAGTTATATTTCTTACAATACCTTTGTGTTTTGTACCTACTGCATATTTGACAGGTGCTTGTAACCATGGGTCAGGAGTAAGCTGTTTAATGCCCAGAGACATTTTCTTTTCTTCTCTGTCAATAGAAAGTACAACCGCTTTGATAATATCTCCTACTTTGAGTACTTCCTGCGGGTTGCGTGCATGCTGTGACCAAGACATTTCGCTCACGTGAATCAGACCTTCCACACCAGGAATAATTTCTAAAAATGCACCATAATCTGCTACGGTAACAATTTTGCCTTCTATGATGCTTCCTTCCTGAACCTCTTCGGACAAAGAGTCCCATGGGTGAGGAGTAAGCTGTTTTAAGCCAAGACTGATACGTTTTTTGTCATCATCAAAATCTAACACTACTACATTGATTGTATCATCTAATTTGAGCATTTCTTTGGGGTGAGAAATTCTGCCCCAGGACATATCTGTAATATGCAACAGACCATCTAATCCACCTAAATCTATAAATGCACCAAACTCTGTCATATTTTTCACAACACCTTCCAGTACCTGACCTTTTTCTAAATTCTGTAAAATCTCGTATTTCTGGCTTTCTAAATCTCTTTCTATCAGCACTTTATGAGATACTACTACATTATCATAAGGAGTATTGATTTTTACTACCTTAAACTCCATAGTTTTACCTACATACACGTCAAAATCACGGATAGGTTTTACATCAATCTGTGAACCAGGGAGAAAGGCTTCTACACCCATAATGTCCACAACTAACCCGCCTTTGGTTCTGCGTTTTACATAGCCTGTAAGCACTACATCATTTTCATAAGCATCATAAATCTGGTCCCATACACGCAGGTTATTGGCACGTTTGCGGGAAAGCACTAGTTGTCCTGTTTTGTCTTCTACATTTTCAATCAGTACTTCTACTTCATCACCTACTTTTAGGTCCGGAATATCCCTGAACTCTGTTATAGGAACCAATCCGTCAGATTTGAACCCAATGTTAAGGACTACATCCTTGTCATTGATAGCCACCACAATTCCTTTAATGATTTGCTGGTTGGTAATCTGTTTAAGCGTTTTTTCATACAACGCTTCAAGCTGTTTGCGCTGGTCGGGGGAATAGCTCTGTTCATCTTCCCACACGAAATCGTCTGAATTCTCAAATTGATTGTTACTCATTCATAGTTCTCCTTTTTCCCTTTCTTTAAAAGGG
>CALIZB010000151.1 GCA_938028625.1 uncultured Bacteroidia bacterium
TTTCCTACTAACTTCTCTAAAAACAATACTTTTTTATCTAATTCTCCAAATATCTCCTCATATACTTTATCTGCCATTTCTTCATCATCTATTTTTTGTCTTAGCTCTTCATCAGCATTGGCTTTTTCTAATCGCTTGATGATGGCACTTATATCTTTATCATTAGGTTTGTAAGGCACATTTAACACTCTATTCCCAGGTTTATCTCGGCTTAATCTATATGTCTGGTTGAATAAGTCTAATAGTTGTGTGAGCTTACTTTTAAGTACAGGTCTTAACCTTGGAACTTGTATTACATACATGCCATGCGTCAGCTTTTCTACAAATTCAGGACGCTTTTCTATCGGTTTTTCATAATACAAGTCTTTACATTCAGGCGCAACGTATATCGCAGGACTTTCTAAATCTTTTAATTCAAAACCAAGTATGTATATCGTGATTATTGGCAAATCATCTTTTTGATACTGTTGCGCTAAATAACCCCTAAAACGAAAAATATCCGCATGATAACTTTTATTAGACTTTTGAATTTCAATCAATACTTTGGATTTTCTACCGTCATCTTCAATAATTTCTGCAACAAAGTCTAATCGTTGAATAATAATTCCTGTATGTTCAGATTGATAGGCTTTTTCTTGGGGCAAAGACTTAATACGCTTAATTTTTTTGTTAATAATAATACTGATAAAGCGTTTGGCTACTGCTTCATCTTCCATCATAAACTTGAATACCGCATCATAAATAGGGTTTGCGATATATATCATAACACAAAAATAGAAAAAATACTATTTATAAAGAAGATTAATACGCTCTTTGATTGAGCAATTAAACGCTATCATTTTAACAATACCTATGTGTAAACATTTTTTTGTATTTGAAATTTTTGTTAATTTTGCACCTTGAGAAATGAATTAGGCAAATCCTGCGTGTAAAGGTTTTGTCTAATCTTTTTGTATCATTCAATTACATAAGGAGAAAAGCGTATGTCAAACATAACACATGTTACCAAAGACGGACTTGAAAAACTGAAAGCACAGTTACAGTATCTTAGTACAGTAAAAAGAAAAGAAATCGCACAGCAGATTGCAGAAGCCCGTTCACAGGGAGATCTGAGCGAAAATGCTGAGTATGATGCCGCCAAAGAGGCCCAAAGTCTACTGGAATTAGAAATATCCAAATTAGAGGAACTTATCCTCAATGCCCGAATTATAGATGAAAGTAGTATAGATACCTCAAAAGTGCATTTGCTTTGCACAGTAAAAGTCCGCAATATGGACAACCGCAAAGAATTTAAGTATACTATTGTTCCTGAAACCGAAGCCAACCTTAAAGAAGGCAAAATATCCGTAGAGTCCCCTATTGGAAAAGGACTAATAGGTAAAGAAGTCAATGAGGTAGTAAACATTACCGTTCCCGCAGGAAAAATAAGGCTGAAAATTCTGGAAATTACTTTCGGATAAAATATTGCCATTTGATTTAAACTTGCTTATCTTTGTACAATGGCAGAACGCAGTAGTATTTTTGATATGATAGGACCCGTTATGATAGGACCTTCCAGTTCACATACCGCAGGAGTGGTAAGGATAGGTTTAGCCGCAAGGTATATTTTTGGGGAACAGCCTGATGTAGCAAATATTACGTTCTATAATTCATTTGCCACTACCTATGAAGGACACGGTAGTGATAGAGCGGTTATTGCAGGTTTACTTGGTTATGCTACCGATGACGACCGTATCAAAAATGCCTTTGACCATGCCAAAGAAGCACACCTTGAATTTCATTTCAAAGGAGTGGGTAATGCAGGCATTTATCACCCTAATACCATAAAAATAAACATGGAAAAACAAGGTAAAACCCTTGAAGTACTTGGAATATCTCGTGGAGGAGGGCTGATTGCCATACGCGAAATTGATGGATTTTCCTGTAATTTAAGCGGTCAGTACCCTACTCTTATTATAGAAGCAGGAGATGTAAAAGGGAGTATCGCTTTTATTACTTCTGTAATCGCCAATGACAGTGTCAATATCGGCACTATGTCTGTAAACCGAACCGCAAAAAACGGTACGGCAAGGCTTTTCATAGAAATAGACAGTGAAATTAAGCCCATATCCCTTGAATACCTTAAACAACTAAGCTGGGTACATGAGGTAAAAGCAATTCCTGTGGTTACTTAACGTACCATATATCGGCAAAAATAAAATATAAAGGACTGTTCATCACATAAAACAGTCCTTTTGTATTCAGAGTGAGGTGTTTTACTTTGTCAGCAATTCTTCAATTTTTTGAATAATCTTTTCACTCATGGGTTTAGTAGTGGGTTCGTAGTTTGCCGCAAGTTTACCATTTTTATCTATCAAAAACTTTTCAAAATTCCAACTTACTTCTGCGTTCATTACTCCGTTAAGTTCTTTCTTGGTCAAGAACTGATACAATTCACACATATCGCTGCCTTTTACAGATACTTTTTCAAACATTGGAAAAGTTACTCCATAGTTCTTTGTGCAGAAAGACTTGATTTCTTCTTCTGTTCCTGGTTCCTGATGCCCAAAGTTATTGGCAGGAAACCCAAGTATTTCAAAGCCTTGTGCATGATATTTATCATACAAAGCTTGTAAATCTTTGTACTGCGGCGTTAAACCACACTGACTGGCAACATTAACAATCAAAAGAACCTTACCTTTATATTCAGAAAGGCTGATTTCTTTGTGGTCTATGGTTTTTACCTTGTAATCATAGATGGATTTTGACATAATTGTACTCGTATATTGGTTGGAATGAGGTTTTGATTTTGTGAAAGAATACAGTAAAACGATACTGCCTGCAAGCAAAAATAATAAGATTAGTTTTAATTTCATGGCCTTTAAAACAGTTTTTTAAGTAGCAAAGTTGCAGAACAGCATACAAAACAGTAACTCATTATATTTTTACACTATAAATTTGGAAATCTCATACTATTTTCTGTATTTTCGCATGATAAAAATACATGTAAAAAATGTATCTTTTTGTCTGAAAAATAGTATCATTGCAAAGTATGGCAGTTATCATAGAAAAAAAAGAAAAAACAATATACGAAGATTATCTGGCAAAATCTTCTGCAAACCGTACTCAGTTAAAAGATTTGAATACTGATGAAATGATTCTAAACATGGGTCCCCAGCATCCTTCTACTCACGGAGTATTACGTTTAGAACTCATTACAGACGGAGAAATAGTAGTTGATGTTATTCCGCATTTAGGATACCTTCACCGCTGTTTTGAAAAACATGCAGAGTCTCTCACTTTTTCGCAGATTATTCCTTATACTGACCGTATGGATTATCTCGCATCTATGAACAGTAATCATTGTTTTGCTATGGGAGTAGAACGAATGTTGGGCATAGAAAATGATATTCCTAAACGTGTAGAATATATACGCGTGTTAGTAGCAGAGTTGAATCGCATCTCATCTCATATTATTGCCATAGGTACGTATGGTATTGACATCGGCGCTTTTACTCCGTTTTTATGGCTAATGCGAGATAGAGAACATATTCTTAACCTGTTAGAATGGGCATCAGGCGCAAGATTATTATACAATTATATTTGGGTAGGTGGTTTATTCCATGATCTGCCCGTAGGTTTTGAAGAAAGATGTAAAGAATTTATTGAATACTTCAAACCAAAATTAGATGAGTTTAATAACATGCTTTCCTACAACAAAATATTTGTAGAAAGAACGGCAAATGTAGGCGTTCTCCCACTTGATGTAGCTATTAACTATGGCTGTTCTGGTCCTGTTTTAAGAGGTTCAGGTATCAAATGGGATTTACGCAGAGTAGATGGCTATTCTGTATACCCCGAACTGGATTTTGATATTCCCGTAGGAAAAGGTGAAATGGGTAAACTCGGCGACTGCTGGGACAGATACTATGTACGTGTGCGTGAAATGTATGAATCCGTAAGAATTATAGAACAATGTTTAGAACGCTTGATGAAAGACTTAAAACGCACCCCGGATTTTGACCCGCATGAAGCTATCCCGAAAAAACTTGTCCCCAAAGCAGGAGAATACTATGTCCGTGCAGAAAACCCACGCGGAGAACTAGGATATTACTTCATTGCAGACGGCAAAAAAGATGTACCTGTACGCTGTAAAGCAAAAAGTCCGTGCTTTGTAAATCTTGGAGTAGTACCTGAAATTTCCAGAGGAGCTATGATAGCAGACCTTATCGCTATCATCGGTTCTATTGATATTGTACTTGGAGAAGTAGATAGATAATTTATAGTAAACACATTTTATCCATGATGAAAACAGGTTTAATACCTGTTTTTTTCTATTTTAATGAGTTTTTATGAAACTTATATGCTTAAAAAGCAGTACTTTTGCACACAAACTTATGTCAAAAAAATCCTCTTTCAATATCTTTGTACCCGAAAAACCAAAATCAAAACCAAGAGCAAAAAAGTGGTATGTTCTCCCTACTATAAACATGGTCATTTTACCTGGTATTAGATATCCACTTTTGGTAGGCAGAAGTTTTTCTGTAAATGCAGTTAACCTTGCTAATGAATTAAATAAACCTGAACTCTTACTTGTTCCTGAATTTAATAAAGAAAACAATTCTAACTCAATAGAATCAGTACAAGAATTGCTAATAGATAAGCTTTTAGAAGAAGATAAAATCATCGGAGTGATAGCCCGTATAGAACATTTTACAACTCTCCCAAGCGGACTATACAAGGTAGTAGTACGCGGTGAACAGAGAGCAAGTATTTTAGACTATGATTTTTTGGAAGATAATGTTATTTCCGCAAAAGCAACGCCTTCTCCTATTCTTAATAACCTTTCTCTTAATTATGATAAAGCCTATATAAATTCTATAGAACAGTTATTTGAGCAATACTTGAATACATTAGAACATTCTGCTCAAATTGAGTATAGGATAAACCAGCCGGTATTTACTCCTTTTAATGAAAATCCCAACGTTTTGTATCAATTAGCAAATATACTACCTCTTTCGCCTGAAAATAAATTTGAGCTACTTAAAAAAGATACTTTAAGCGAACAATATGAGATGCTCACTGAGTTTTTATCTAATGAAATAGAAGTATCTAAAATTAAAAATAGTATTCATCATAAATTAGAAAAAGGAATTGAAAAAAATCAAAGACGATACTATATACAAGAGCAATTACGCATCTTACAAGAAGAGTTTGAAGAAGAAGCCGCTAATCCTGAAGTCTTAAAACTTAGAAAAATGATACAAGAAGCTAATATGCCTGAAAAAGTTCTGCAAAAGTGTAATGACGAGTTGGACAAGCTCAAAAAAATACCCCCCATGTCCCCTGAATATGGTGTAATTATCAATTATTTAGAATTACTTGCACAATTACCTTGGAATAAAACTACTCAGGATAACTTAGAACTACAACATGCTCAAAAAGTATTAGATGCTCACCATTACGGCTTAAAAAAGGTAAAAGACCGCATATTAGAATATATTGCAGTACTTAATAATGCAGGAAATCCCAAAGGACAGATACTCTGCCTTGTTGGTCCCCCGGGAGTAGGCAAAACTTCTCTCGGTAAATCCATTGCGGAATGTCTGAATAAAAAATATGTTCGTATTGCGCTTGGAGGAGTAGCTGATGAAGCCGAAATACGCGGACATAGACGTACCTACATAGGTTCTATGCCCGGCAGAATTATCAGTGCTATGAAACGTGCAGGAGTAGTCAATCCGCTTATTGTCCTTGATGAAATAGACAAACTCGGCAAAGACTATAAAGGAGACCCCGCAGCCGCACTTCTGGAAGTATTAGACCCTGAACAAAACCATAGCTTTAATGACCATTTTGTAGAAGTAGACTATGATCTCTCCCGCGTATTTTTTATTGCCACTGCCAATGTAGAATCCGATATACCCCTTGCTCTCAGGGACAGAATGGAAATTATTCATCTTGAAGGCTATACAGAAAATGAAAAACTGCACATAGCCCGTCAGTTTTTAATTCCCAAACAATGTCAGGAAAACGGCATACAGGAAAGTGAAGTTTTTTTTCAGGAAGATGCTTTGCTTAAACTCATCAATGAATACACTGCCGAAGCTGGAGTAAGAAATTTAGAGCAAAAAATAGGAAGTATTATCCGTAAAATAGTACGACAGCAGGTGGAAGCCAAAGAAAAGAAAAAGAAAAAACAGCCTGTACTCATTCAGGCAAAAGATATAGAGCAGTATCTCGGAGCTTTGCGTGCCAAAGAAATAGAAAAATGGAATGAAGATAAAGTAGGTGTGGTGTACGGCCTGGCATGGACAAGTGCAGGCGGAAAACTTTTGCCCGTAGAGTGTACTGTTTGCGAAGGTGAGAGTAAAATACATCTTACAGGGCAGTTAGGCAACGTGATGAAAGAATCTGCACAGACTGCCTATACGTTTCTTAAAGCCCATGCAGCACAGTGGAATATCCCCGCAGAACAATTCAAAAATAAAGAAGTACATATCCATCTACCCGAAGGGGCTATACCCAAAGATGGTCCTTCGGCAGGTATAGGTTTATTTATAGTATTATACTCTGTCTTTACCCAAAGACCTGTACGCCATGATGTAGCACTTACGGGAGAGATTACGCTTACGGGTCAGGTATTGCCTATCGGAGGACTAGCTGAAAAAATACTTGCCGCAAAACGCAATCGTATTCGGGACGTGGTTATTCCCGCTGAAAACAAGGATATGCTTAAAGAAATAAACCCTGAAATTTTGGAAAACATGAACATATACTATGTAAAATATGCTTCCGAAGTCATACAATATCTATTTAGATAAATGTTTATATAAAAACTAAAATTTAGCAATATTCTAGGCTAACAATTTGTAAATTTGTAATATGAACAATGTCATATTCCCATATGGAGTAAGCAATTTTCAAAAGTTATCTACACAAGATTACGTATTTGTAGATAAAACAAGTTATATTGAAAAATTAGAAGAACAAAATGAAAGTTATGTATCTTTTCTACGCCCCCGCAGATTTGGTAAAAGTTTGTGGCTTTCTATATTAGAATACTACTATGACCTCAATCAAAAAGATAAGTTTGAACAACTTTTTGGTAAGTATTATATTGGCAAATATCCTACACCATTACGGAATACATACAGAATACTCAAATTGGATTTCAGCGGTATTGATACGTCTACCAAAGAAAGTGCTAAACAAGGGTTTAACCTAAAAATAAAAACAGATATACAAGCCTTTTGTTTTTATTATGACTGTATTAGTAAAAAAAAGCTAGATATTATCACTGCTGCTGAAGACGCAGAAGAAGTAGTATGGAATTTTATCAAACATTACCCCAAAGATATTCCTATTTACCTACTCATTGACGAGTACGACCATTTTACAAATGAAATTTTATACCGTAGTGTAGAGGAATTTATAGACAGTGTATCCAAACAAGGATATGTACGCAAGTTTTTTGAAGTTATTAAAACTGCAACACAACAAGGTATAGTAGATAGGGTGTTCATTACAGGCGTTTCTCCTTTAACTCTTGACGGTATTACGAGCGGATTTAATATTTTGAAGCACCTTACGCATAGAGAAGATTTTGAAGCCATGATGGGTTTTACCGAAACAGAAGTCAGAGAACTTTTACGTTTAGTGCTTGTTAATCCAAATCATGAAGAAAAAGTTATTCAAGAAATGCGAAAATGGTATAATGGCTATAAATTTTATGAGTATTCTCAACAGACGTTATACAATTCGGACATGGTATTGTATTATTTAGATTACTTTAAGCGGTATCAAAAGTCCCCTGATAGAATGTTAGACCCTAACATTGCCCCTGATTATGGTAAATTAAAACAGATGTTTGAAGTAGTGAACATGCATGAAAATAAACAAGTATTGCAAGAAGTATTAGCGAATGGTACCGTACAAGCCCCGTTAATTACACAATTTAGCTTTACACGAGGTTTTAAGAAAAATGAACTTATCAATTTTTTAGCATATTTAGGCAATTTAACCATTGAAAGTATAGATATGACAGGTAGAG
>CALIZB010000152.1 GCA_938028625.1 uncultured Bacteroidia bacterium
AGTAAAAATAACATCTATGTAGCAGATACCTATAACAATGCTATCCGTAAAATCTCCCCAAGCGGTGAAGTAACCACTTTTGTAGGGGACGGGCGTGCAGGATACAAAGATGGAGACTCCCGTACAGCCCGCATTAACCAGCCTTTGAGCTTAAGTATGGATATGTATGACAATCTCTATATCGTAGATTCCAAAAACAAAGCTATTCGTAAAGTAAGCCCATCAGGTATAGTTTCTACCCTCATTGATAGTAAGTTCACGGGTTTTATAGATAGTACTAAATCAGTATTGAATTTAAGTTTTACTACGGTTACAGGTGGCGGAGGAGGCGTTCTTATAGAACCTGACGGACATAATTTGTACATTGCTGATGGTGGTACACATTCCGTTATTCGTATAAATTTAGTTAAAAAACTCATTACCGTACTGGCAGGTAACGGACAGCCCGGATTTAAAAATGGCGACGACAAAACAGCCCGCTTTAATGACCCAGTAGAACTCGGCATAGATAAAGAAAGAAACCTCTATGTCGCGGATTATAGAAATGAAAGCATACGAAAAATAAAAATGACCCGAAAAACAGACCCCGAAGAAGTGAAAATTGTCAAAGAAAAAGGATTGACTATCAACGTGGAAGAAAAAAGCACGGTTACAGAACAGGACAAAAAAACTGAAAAAACAGAATATAAAGTAAAAGGAATAGTTTATGACGCAAAAACTAAAACTCCTATGTCCGTAGATATTCTTATAGAAGAAACCCACAGTAAAATAAAACCAAACAATCTTGTTTCCTCTTCGGAAGGTAAATACGACAAAGTATTGCCCGCAGGAGAGTATAAAATCTCCGTAAGTAAAGAAGGTTATATGCCTTTTGCAGAAAACTTTTGTCTGCCCAAAGAAAAACTTCACGAAGTAGAAATTGATATTCCGCTTGCCAAAATAGAAGTAGGGGCTACTATTCAGCTCAAACATATTCATTTTGGACCTAACAGTGCGGATTTAACTCCTGATTCTATGGACGAAATAAAACGCCTAGCAGATTTTCTTAAAAAACATCCTAAAACCGTAGTTCAGATTGATGGACATACAGACAAAGGCGGTTCTGATGATTTTAATATGAAACTTTCTACAGCCAGAGCGCGTGCTGTTATGGTAGCTTTGATTAAAGAAGGTGTTGCAGACAAACAAGTACGCTACAAAGGTTTTGGAAACACAAAACCCGTTGCCACCAATGACACTCCCGAGGGCAGAAGACTAAACCGTAGAACAGAATTTGAAATTATTTCCCAATAATATGCCATTCATTGCACAGCCACAAATACAGCACCAACTCCTGCAAACTATTGAGCAAGGTAGACTTGCACATGCTAATTTATTTTGGGGAAATGCAGGTACAGGAAAATTAGCTATGGCACTTTGGATAGCGCAAACCTTAAACTGCTCACAACACACCGATAAAGGTGCTTGTGGTACTTGTGAAAGTTGTCAAAAAACAGCTAAACTCATACACCCTGACGTAACATGGATATTACCTACCTATAAAAGTGAAACCGAAAAAAAACGTACTTCCGAAGATTTTACCCCCGAAATAAGAGCATTTTTGCTTGAACATCATTTTTATCCCTCTTATGCACAGTGGGTAGATACATTAGATGCTTACAACAAACAAACCGCTATCACAGTAGAAGATATTCGGCAACTTAAACAAAAAATGAGTCTTGCCAGTTTTGAAGGTAAATTCAAGGTAGTTATTTTATGGCATGCCGAGAAAATGCGTACCGAAGCCGCTAATGCTTTTCTTAAATTGTTAGAAGAACCTCCTACAAACACGATTTTTATACTTACAGCTCCCAGCCCTGAACAAGTATTACCTACTATTCAGTCCCGTTGCCAAAGTACTTTCTTTCCTCCCCTTTCTGATGAAACCATTGCAAACTATTTAATAGACTTTCATAAAATAGAAAACATTACTGCTCATAAAGCCGCTTTTTTGGCACAAGGTAATATCAATGAAGCTATCCGTCTGATAGAACAAGATACGCATATTTTTGATGAAATTACTCAAAATTGGCTTCGTGCTTGTTATGCTGTGAAAATGTCTGAAATACAGAATATTAGTGATACTATCGCTAAGTTAAGCCGAGAAGCACAAAAAAATTTTTTGGTGTACTTATTGCATATACTCCGCAATGCTATGATAGCACACTATGAAGTAGAAAAATTACTTTTTGTCCCTGATACAATGAAAGAATTTGTTCTAAAATTTGGAAAAACGCTCTCTCCACAAACTTTTGAAGAACTCTACAATACCCTTAACCAAGCTATGGAATATGTTAATAGAAACATCAATAGTAAAATACTGTATATGACGCTCTCTGTGCGTATGGCTAAAATACTGGATAAAAGTAAAAAAATAAAGTAAATCCCTGCTCTCTGCAAAGTGTAGAATGACGCTTTTGGGTACTGGTGATTTCGGTACGCCCCCTGGGCTATTCAATCACCGTGTTTTTTGGTCATTGAATAGGCACAGCCGTACTGATTAACGCATTCATTCAGTAAAGTCAGCACACATATGTTGCTAAACAATTATCAATTTTTCATTTTTAGTACTATCTTTGCATTATGGCAATTCATTTTAAAGAACATTGCGTACCTCACGAAGATGCATTCAAACTGTATAAAAGTAAAAATTATGGTGTATTAGCTACTAATTCTCAAAAATATCCAGGTTTTCCGCATGGTTCACTAGTTTCTTATTCCATAGATACAGACCTTAATCCTATTCTCTACATTACTGATGTTGCTCAACACAGCCGTAATTTTATGGCAAATAACAAAATGACTATCACTATTATAGACCCAAAATCTGTAGATGTACAAGCTGATGACCGCGTTACTTTATATGGAGAAGGCTATAAAGTAGAAGGTACAGAACTAGAACATGTACAAAATAGACATTTTACCTATCACCCACAGGCACGCGCGTACAAAGATTTTCATGATTTTATGTTTGTCAAAATTAAACTCATGGCAGTACGCTATATCGGTGGATTTGCACATATTCATTGGGTAGATTTTAATGAATTTGTTAAAGACAAAATCTTTGACCCCAAAGAAGAGAACTACATGGTACAGCATGTCAATCAAGACCACAAGGATACTTTATTCTATTATTTGGAAAAATATTACAAAGTAAAGCCGCAGGAAGTCTATCTTGCAGGAATTGATAAATATGGTTTTGATATTATTGGAGATATGCGTTTATATCGTATTGAGTTTGCACAAAAAGCAAATACTGTTCAGGACATAAGGACGTATATGGTAGAAATGGCAAAATGATATAGGTAAAAGTTATGTTATACAGAATTTTATACACAGTTTTTATTTTGAATGTGTTTATTCAAACGCCTATTTTTGCACAAAGTCAAGACACCACAGTTGTAGAAAATGTATTCCGTAGTTCAAGGTTAATCAATCATCATACTACATACATACTGCCGTACCGTATTATGGATTTTCGTATCAGCCACAGATTTGGCGAATTTAATTCAGGTGCATATAACTTTTTTGGATTAGACGGACCTGCCAACATAGCTTTACATTTTGAGTACAGTCCCATAAAAAATGGTATGTTTGGTATTGCCCGAAGTAGCTTAAATAAAATGTATCACGGATTTTTGAAATATCAAGTATTATCACAAAAAAAGAATAACAAAATGCCTATTTCTCTAACGCTATTTACAGGCACATATCTAAATACAAGTAAAAATCCAGATTTTGCAGAGAATATCCAAAGGTGGTCTTACTCTAATCAAATCATGGTATCTCGTAAAATGGACTTTCTGACGGTTCAGGTAGGTTTTTCACATGTGCATTATAACCTTGTCCAGTACATGACAGACAAAAATACTTCCTATTATATTACAGGTTTAGCAAGATGTTATTTGAATAAGTATTTTGCAATTACAGGTGAGTATGCCTATAAATTAGAACCTAACAGCATAAAACAAAAATTCTACAATAATGCAGGTATAGGTTTAGAAATTCAGACCTTCGGGCATGTATTTCAGATGCATGTAACTAATGCTTTTGGTATATTTGAAAATCAAGCACTTGCTTACACCTCTACACGTTGGGGTAATGGAGGTATACGCTTTGGTTTTAACGTATCCCGTTATTTTGGTATTTAATCCATTTTTTATCCTGCGGTAAAACACGTTAATATAACAGTATTTAACGTTAGTCTTGAAAAAAGGGCATTTTGTCATACCTGTACCAACCTGTCATTCTTTTACGGCGTATAAGTACCGTCTTTGAAAACAAACGTGCAGGCACAGAAAATCAAAAAATTACGATTTTCGTAGTATTAACGAATTGTGAATAATTCTGTTTTTACATGTTTTTGCACGAAGTTTGTCAAAGGCAAAATCAAAATCCCAAAAGTTATGTTAAAAAAATGGTTCTTAATGCTTGCTGTATCTGGTGCAAGTTTCATGTATGCACACGACGGAAGTGGAAGCGGAGCAAGTGTAATCAAAGTTAATCAGCCCACAGACGGTAAATCTGTATCCCGACTGATAGAAAAAAATATTTCTGTAAAAAGCCTTAATCTGACCAAAGATGAAGCTATTGCTCTCCGTTTGTACATCAATAAAAACGGTGAAGTTGCCAAAATAGAAGTACTCAACACCACCAATCCTGATGTGGTAAAAATCATCACAGATTTAGTACAAAGAATGAAATTCCGCTATGTAATAGTAGATGAACAAAAAAGTGATTACATGGAATATAATCTGATATTCAAACTACGCAAGTAAAACAAGTACTTTTTCATAAAGGTTAATCATGTGGTAATGATAAATGGTTACGGACTGTGTTTGCAGTCCGTTTTTAGTTTTTTCTATTAGTATTTATTTCACGAACTTGTATAAAGTTTTCTGAAAAACTAAACAGATAGTCTAAAAGCTGAGCCAAAATTTATTTATCCTTAAAATAAGGGTTCATTTCGGCTACGCTCAATGAACCCTTATAAGCCTAAAAACCTACTCATAAAAAATATCAGACAAGTTCCACCTTTCAAAGATTTTCTCTATTTTTGTACAAACATGAAATTTTTACTTTTCTGGGGCATATACCTTTTTGTTTGCTTTACCTTGTCTGCCAAGACCTTTACTTTGCAGGAATATGGAGAAATGTTGCAAACTATAGAAGTTATTGCTAAGCAAAGTATTGAGAAAAAAGACTACCAGATACTCATAAAAGAATTGGAACGTATACCCAAACAGATTACGATAAGCTATACAGTACAGGATAAAACCATAGAGAAAAAAACACATCTTACATGGCTGAAAAACTATCTAAGTGCATATATCTCTGAAACAGAAGAGAATAGCAAAAAAATGACCGAGATTCTGGAAAATGCCCAGGAAACAGAGGGAGAAAACGGCGAAACTAAAATTATTCCAATATCAGAAAAAGTGCAGACCCTAGTCAGAACTATGCAGACTATGAGAGAAGAACTCTTGTTTATGGGCTATAAAAGTGAAGATGAAGAAACTATTAAAAACAAACTTAATAAACTACTTACAGATAAATTTGAACAAAAAGATGATACATCAAAAGAAAAAACCAATTGGCTGGAAGAAAAACTTGATAACTTATCTAAATGGATACAAAAAAACTTTAAAGGCATAAAAAACTTATGGAATTGGTTTTTACTTATTGTTTTTGTAGGACTTATTGTATTTCTTGCTATTAAAGCTAAAAATTATATCAAAAGTTCAGAAAAGTTTATAGAAGAGACTACACACAGCGGTTTATTGCAGGCAGATGACCCCCGAAGCAGTAAAGAACTTGTGCTTAAAGCCAAAGAGCATGAAAAAAAAGGAGATTTCCGTATGGCGGTGCGCTATTATTATGTGGCGTTCATTATTACATTAGAAGAACAGGAGATACTTGCTTATCAACCTTATTTTACTAACTGGGAATATCACAGAAAACTTTTAAGCATGGGATTTGAACAACAAGAAATATATTATCTCACAGCATTTTTTGACAAAGTATGGTATGGTATGTATGCAGTTAATGCAGTAGAATATCAAAATTATGTTCTCAATTATGAAAAAACTAAAAACATTTTGGCAACAGCAAAGGCGTAATCCTTTACCCTTGCTGATTGTGATGACAGGCATTTATATTGTGCTTCTTATGGTGTACATTTTTAGAGAAAAAGATGAGCATAATTCTAACTGGTCTCCTGTTTATTCTACATATTACAAAGATGAAACAGGTGTATTAGGATTTTTTAATTTATTAAATAAAATGAATATTCCTGCTCAGCGCTGGCAACGTCCCTACCAATTTTTAGACAGTACAAAAACTCATAATATATGGGTTGTTTCCCCTACTGAACAGTACCGTATGCACGACTCAGACTTCAAACATCTCGCAAAATGTATAGAAAAAGGAAGTAATCTTGTTTGCATTGTAGATGAGAATATTTACAACACAAGGGAATTGTTCGAAACATTTAGAATTTTTAAGCAAAAAGAGAAAGTTTCGCTGTTAGCATCTATTAACAAAGAAAAAGCAGAAGTATTACACCCTGTATCTTGGTTTGGTCATGTAGATAATATATCCTTCAAAAACGTGGAACATAAAAACAATAATAATCTCAATATTCCAATCAAACCCCGTGATTATTGTTATTTTTATTCAGATACTTTTGCTATTATTCCACATATACGTATAGAAGGAACACAAAATGCCCAAATTGCTATGATGCGCTATGGAAAAGGTAGAATTTTTTTATGCAGTGTAGTAGATATGATAACTAATAAAGGTATTCAGGAAAAAAGCAATGGCTTATTTTGGTTAAATTTAGCAAAAAACCTTCATATCATAAACAAAGCCCCCATTCTTTTTGATGAATATTCTCATGGTTTTGGAAGTGAAAATACAGATACCTATGAAAAATGGTCACCTTTTGAACTCCCTGAAAGTAAATATGTGTTATGGGGCATGACGCTTTTATTCATTGTTTATGCGCGTTCAATGGGAAAGAGAATAATCAAACCTGTAAAAGTATATGAAGAACCCCGCAGACGAGTAATGGAATTTGTAGAAGCCGTAGCCAATATGTACGAAAAACATAAAGCTCATAATGCTATTCTTGATGATATTGTACAACGTTTCAAAAAGCATCTCATAACTTATTTACATATCTCACAGAATAGCACCATAGATGAAATAGTATCAACCTATCAAAAAAAACATGGACTTGAGAATAGTCAAAAATTATCAGATTTATTGCAGAGAATTGAAAAAACCAAAAATAAAGCAAATCTTGATGAAACTACGGCTATTATACAAGAAATACGTGCTTTTTGCTTACAGCATAAAATAGAGTATTTCAAAGTATAACTTTGCACACGTTTTATTTAATAAAAGCTACTCGGTTGTATGCCTATTTGTAGATAAGGTTTTGCTTTACGTATTTTTTGTTTGTCAGGATTTATGTAAGGTTTACCTTCGGTATCCAGCATAGGATAGTGCGGATTTTCAGCTTTATTCCATTTTCTTGGGAAAAATGGCATATCATGAATAAGTTTATTTTGAAAAAAATGCCGAATATGTTCGCTATCTATACCTGCTTGTACTTGTGTGATACCTGTTAAATAATAAAAATAACTGTATTGTACAGCTAAAATACCTTTGGATTGTTTGCCATAAAGTGTATTAGATAAATCTTTATAGCCAAAACGCGCTTTGTAACGTGTAGTATCTATGCGTGGTGCGCCCCGAGATTGTCCTGTCCATAGAGTACTAGCTATTCCTATTGCATGATACGGATTGATTTGATATGTTAATTTAAATCCGCCTGTTCGGAAATCATCTTTACCTTGTCCTGCTAATACATCATTTTCTAAAATACAAGATACTTTATCTATTTGTAAAGAAATAGTGCCTGTACGCTGTGAAGTGTGTATTTTATCTATGTACCAATGATGTGTATAACCTATGGCATGCGTATAAGGTGTAAAATTTTGGTATAGCAGTTCATGGGTAAAATACATATTCGGGCTTCCCCATGTGAGTAAAGTTCCTAAACTATATTGTATTTCAGGTGTAGATTTACTTTTTACCCAACTTGTGAGCATATAGTGTGTGCGGAATTGTGTATACACTTGTACATGTTCATAGGTTAATCCTGCACCTGCTACTATACCAACGCGATTGATGGGCGTACCTAACCATAGGTGTCCTGAAACGTAATAAAAAGTACCTAATTGTGCATAAATAATACAGTATATCAAACTAAAAGCCCATAAAAATAGATTTATTTTCATAATTTTTTCACAC
>CALIZB010000153.1 GCA_938028625.1 uncultured Bacteroidia bacterium
ATTACAAGGAACAGGAAAATCTTTAAGGCACATTAAGTTTAAGAAGAAAGAAGGCATTGACTTGGACGGAGTGATGCAACTTTTAGAAACAGCATTAAATGAACATAATGACAGACAGTAAACAACACCGAACCGCTAACAGCGTGTTGCCTCAATTGGCGGTGACGTGCAAAATTGCAGCTGAGTGCTCCTATCAAACTTTTGTGCAGGCTGACAGTGAAGTGCTCCGAAATCGCCAACTGCGGCAACACGCGAACCGTTGTGGGCTATGCTAAGAACAACACCAATTACAAAAAAATCACCAAGTCTAATATAAAACTTTGTCAAACCCGATTGAAAAATTGAGTACCTTTGTAAGTAAAAATTGACTGAAACGCAAATGAGTAAAGTAATATCAGACAAGGCTATCAAAAGACGTGAGTATTGGGTTGAAGAGATCCGAAAACTCAGCGGAGATTTTGGTAGCGACACTGAAAAATTAGAGAAAGAATTAGAAGCCGAAGTAAAGAAAAATGGAGTTTCTTCACTTATTGACCATTTACGACTTTGTGGTAATATTCCTGAAAGTTACGGACACGATACAAGCGAAGAAAAGCTATACTCAAAATACACAGACTGTTTACTTTCTTTGACTTATACAGCATTAGGACTTAAAAGTTTAGTGCTTAAAGAAAGAGCAGATGCCGCAGATGTTGAAGCATTTGCGAAAGATTACAGCTTTGTGGCAGATGCAAAAGCATTTAGACTAAGCAGAACCGCAAAAAATCAGAAAGACTTTAAAGTACAAGCAATGCACGGTTGGAAACGTGGCAAACCTTATGCTATGGTGGTTTGTCCGATTTACCAACTTCCAACTTCTTCAAGTCAAATTTACCAACAAGCAACTACGCAAAACGTCTGTATTTTCACTTACTCACATTTGGCATTGCTTTTGTCTTATTCCGAAGTTGAAGGACAAGCCAAAGCACAGCAACTTTTGAAAAAAATATTTGACACAGTCCAAGCCCTCAATCCTTCCAAAAATGCTTCTGATTATTGGTTAGCTATCAACAAGGCTATGCTTACTTTTTCAAAGAAAATCCAATCTCTTTGGGACATTGAAAAAGGTGTGGCAACTGAAAGCATTGCGGTTGCAAAAGACGAAGTATTAACATTTTTGGCACAAGAAAGAGAAAAAATTATGCGAATGAGCCATAAAGAAGCATTGAAAGAACTTATCAAAGTTCACAAAATTGAAAGTAGGATAAAAACAATCAATGCAATTTCTGATAATGGACTATTCACGCTAAAATAACGATAATGAACATAGAAAAATATATAAATCAAATCCTTGAAGGCAACTGCGTGGAAGTAATGCGACAGTTTGACGATAATGTAATTGACCTTACAGTTACATCACCGCCTTATGATGACTTGCGAAATTATAAGGGGTTTGTTTTCCCATTTGAAGATATTGCAAAGGAACTTTACAGAGTAACAAAAGAAGGAGGTATAGTTGTTTGGGTTGTTAGCGATGCAACAATTAACGGTAACGAAACAGGCACAAGTTTTAAACAAGCATTATTTTTTCAGCAAATTGGTTTTAATCTTCACGATACAATGATTTTTCGTAAGACAAATCCTATTCCTCAGATTTACCGCAAAAGATATAATAATGAATTTGAATATATGTTTGTGTTCAGTAAGGGAACTGTAAAAACGCATAACCCAATAATGGTGAACTGTTTGCACGCAGGTTTGGAGTTGAACGGAACAACTTACAAAAACTTTTCAAAAAACGAGCAGGTGCGTGAAAAATTGGCTAAACCCGTAAAAGACAAAAAAATAAAAGGTAATATTTGGGAGTATGTAGTTGGAAAAAAACAAGAAGACCAAGAAGCCAAAGGACACCCCGCACCTTTTCCTTGTCAACTTGTTAGAGACCATATTTTCTCTTGGTCAAATCCAGGAGACATTGTTTTAGACCCTATGTGTGGGAGTGGTACGACACCAAGAGTTGCGTGTGAAATGGAACGAAAATATATAGGCATTGACATCAGCCACGAATATTGCGAAATTGCCAAACAACGAGTTCAGCGAATTTTGGATACACCGACTTTGTTCATTGTGGAAGAACCGAGAGAAGAGTACGTCGCCGAGGATGAATAAGCACAGCCCACAACATCATATTTGCAAAAGCGGGGGATTTGTGCTTCTATGAAAGTTTAGTGCAAGGTTCAAGTTCAGTTTTTCAAGTGAACTTTTGTGCTCCAAAACCCGCCCGAACGCCAAGCCTGAAACCGTTATGATAAACAGTTGCGTAAAACCTTGTATAACAGCAGTATTGTCGTACTGTGGCATAATATTGTATTATTTTAGTAGGATTGATGCCACAAATGTATAAACTTAAAAATAATTTTGTAATATTGCGGCAAGAAAAACGTTGTGTTGCAATGCCTCCGCTTCGGCACTGCGTACAATAAGAGATTTGCGAAAATTCTGAAAATTTTTCTTCGCTCAGAAATTTTCATAACTCCACAAATCTCCGCAACGTTATAGCTAATTGTAAAACCGAAAGAACAGAAAATATGACGACAAAAAAAATTACCGTTTTCTTATTTGTTGTGACTTTAATCTCAACAAAGACATTTTGCCAACAACCATCTCCAATCGGAATAATTTTCAATCCGAGAGTCAATACATTCGCAATTTCTGGAGTTGGTGGCGGAAATTTGTATGAATTAACTGCTCAAAAAAGTTCAACTTCTGGACAAGTAGCACTAGATTGGAATATTGGTTTAAAGGATAGCAAAACAAAAAAAACTGGAAAAGATA
>CALIZB010000154.1 GCA_938028625.1 uncultured Bacteroidia bacterium
ACGAGAAAAAATTAAAGATGCCGAATTTACAGATATAGCTTATGAGGAGATGTTTGGTAAGTTAGACAAAAAAATAGCCCGATTAGAAAAAAAAATGAAAAAAAACGAAAAGGCATTAGAAGAAAAAGATAAAGCATTAGAGCAAGAAAAACAACGTGCAGACAAATTAGAACAAGAGAAAATAAATACAATTAAAAAACTTATACAAAAGGGCTTTTCTATTGAAGAGATTGTAGAGATTACAGGTATAGACAAAAATTTTATAGAAAAACATTATATTTTGTAGGTTTCTTATTATGAACGCATATATCAATTTAGTTTTATCTATCTAAAAACAGATTTTGGATAATATCTGACGGAGTTAAAGCAGTATTTGAAAACATAAAGAGCGCTTTTTTTGCCGCAATGCTATGGGCATACACCCCTGCCAAAATAGCTTCTTTGACAGTATAATTCTGTGCCAATATACTTGTTAAAACCCCAGTAAGTACATCACCTGTACCACCTTTTGCCATTCCTGCACAACCATTATCAGAAAAATAAATGGTATCATCAGGAAAAATAATGGTAGTTATAGTATCTTTTAACACAATTGTACATTGTTTTTCTCGTGTTAACCGCTGACAAGCTTCAATACGAGATAAACTATCTTGAAAAGTAGTATGTAACAAACGTTCAACTTCGCGCACATGCGGAGTTAAGATGACTTCTTTACCTTGTAAATGTTCCCATAAATACGGATTATGTGCTAATAGTGTAATGCCATCAGCATCTATAATTATGCGTTTATGATAGGATTGTATGATATTGTTCAATAGTTTGAGACTTTTTATTCCTGTACCTAATCCGTGTCCTATGCCAATACTGTTAAATTTTTCTAAAAAATGGAGTTTGTCTTGAAGTTTTACAAATTTTTTGAGAGCAAAAAACATAGCTTCAGGAATAGCTATATTAACAGCAATTTGATGTTTTTGATTAGACATTACCGTTAATAATCCACAGCCAGAGCGATAAGCGGCTTTTGCGGCAAGAATTCCTGCACCTGTTTTGTCCCATAATCCACCTACTAATAAAACATGTCCATACGTACCTTTATGGCTAAATTTTTTACGAGGTTTAAAGCACTCTTCAAATACTTGCTTTGTAAGTGCGTAGTAATTTGTTTGTGTATCTTGATAATACTGTTTAGATAAGCCAATATCTACTATGTGCCATTCTTGAATGTGTTGTATCCATTCTTTAAGAAAAAATACTTTTTTAGGTTGTTGAAAAGAATATACAGCATTTGCTTTTGTCCAAACTCCTGTATTTTGTCGGTTATCTTCACTCATTAAACCTGATGGAATATCAATGGAAATAATATAGCTTTGTGCAGAATTAATACATTGAATAGCTTTACCTATACTTGTATCTGGTTCTACGGAGCGATTTAATCCTGTTCCCAGTAAAGCGTCTATGATATAGTCTGAACAAGGTAAATATTCTGTACTTGGATAAAAGTATATTGGAATATCTATATTTTTAACAATTTGAAAGTTTTTTTGATTATCAGAGCTTGCTTTTTCAGGATTTCCTACGTAGATGATAGATACATTAAAGCCATCTTGTTTTAGGTAACGGGCAAGTACTAATCCATCACCGCCGTTATTGCCTGAACCGCACCATATCTGTACAGTTTTACCTGTAAAATCATAATGCGTTTTAAGCAGGGCATACAAATTTTTTACAGCACGTTCCATTAAATTGTATGAAGATATCGGTTCGTGTTCAATAGTATATTTGTCCCATTCTTGTATTTGTTTAGCAGTAAAAATTTTCATTTTTTATCTTGTCTTAACATTTCTAAAATACCTAAATAGTTTTGATATCGTTCTGAATAAATTTTATTTTCTTGTACAGCGTTTTTTATGGCACAATGAGGTTCATTTTGGTGTAAACAATTGGAGAATTTACAATCTGAAAGATAGGGTAAAAAATCAATGTAATAGCGGCTAACCTCATGAGGTTCAATGTTAAAAAAATCTAGTTCTTTGATGCCTGGTGTATCTATAATCTGTGCGTGATATAAGGGCAGAAGGTGCATGGTAGCTAACGTAGTAGTATGTTTGCCTTTATTACTCCATACTGATATATCTCCTGTTTTAATGTTTAGATTAGGATTAAGCAAATTGAGTAAAGTTGACTTTCCTGTTCCTGAATGTCCTACAATTACACTGGTTTTATTCTCAATAATTTGAGAAAGAATAGGTAAAAAAGCATTATTTAGTGCGGAGAGAATATAAGTGTGGTATCCGATATTATGGTACATTTGTGCGTGGTATTGTGCTTTTGTATACATTTCTGCGTCATATAAATCACACTTATTCCACAGAATAACACTTTTGGGAATTTTATAGGCTTCTGCAATAACAAGCATTCTATCAATAAAACCGAGAGAAGTACGCGGATAAGCGAGAGTAGCTAAAATAATAAGTTGGTCTATATTAGCGGCAATGATATGTGCTTGTGGATTTTTTCCTGCGGCTTTTCGGATAATGCCATTTTTTCGTTCTTCTATAGCATGAATAAGTCCATTTCCGTCGGTTTCAATAGTAAAATGTACCACATCACCTACAGCAACCGGATTGGTAGTATTCCATGCGGTAAGACGAAGTTTACCTTTTAGCCTGCATTCTATGGCAGTCTGCGTATCTTTTTCCAAGACGGTACACCAGTTTCCTTTGGAGTGAGTAACTGTTCCTGTTTTATTTTCCATAGATTTTATACTCACTGAACAGTAAAAAAGTACTATTTAGCATAAGCAACAGAACGTTTTTCACGAATAACTGTGATTTTAATTTGTCCTGGGTATTGCATTTCATCTTGAATGCGTGTGGAAATATCATGCGAGAGTATATCTGCTTGTTGGTCAGAAACTTTATCTGCTTCTACCATAACTCGGAGTTCTCTACCTGCTTGAATAGCATACGTTTTACTTACACCTGGGTAGGACATAGCAATAGCTTCTAAATCTTTAAGCCGTTTGATATAGCTTTCTATAACTTCGCGTCTTGCGCCAGGTCTTGCCCCTGAAATAGCATCACAAGCCTGTACAATAGGACTTAACAAAGTAGTCATTTCAATTTCATCATGATGTGCGCCTATGGCATTGCAAATATCTGCGGCTTCTCCAAATTTTTCAGCTACGCGCATACCAAGTATAGCATGTGGAAGTTCAGGTTCATCAGTAATTACTTTGCCAATATCATGTAAAAGCCCTGCTCTTTTAGCTTTTTTAGGATTTAAGCGAAGTTCAGATGCCATTATTGCACATAAATTAGCTACTTCTCGGCTGTGTTGTAAAAGATTTTGTCCATAAGATGAACGATAGCGCATTCTGCCCACAATTTTAATCAGTTCAGGGTGAAGTCCTGTAATACCTAAATCTAAAACAGTTCTTTGTCCTATTTCTGCAATTTCTTCTTCAATGTCTTTGGTAGTTTTAGCTACAACTTCTTCAATGCGCGCGGGGTGAATACGTCCGTCTGCTACCAAACGTTGTAAAGCAATACGAGCAATTTCTCTGCGGACAGGGTCAAAAGCGGAGAGAATAATAGCTTCGGGAGTATCATCTACAATGATTTCTACCCCTGTTGCGGCTTCTAATGCACGAATATTTCGTCCTTCTCTACCAATGATGCGCCCTTTTACTTCATCACTGTCTATATGAAATACACTTACGCAATTTTCAATGGCATGTTCGGTGGCATTGCGCTGAATAGTTTGAATAACAATTTTACGAGCTTCTTTGTTGGCAGTGATTTTAGCTTCGTCCATAACTCCTTTTACATACGCTGAGGCTTTTGCCTGTGCGTCCTGCTTGATTTGTTCAATCAATTGTTTTTTTGCTTCTTCTGCTGTGAGATTAGCTACTTTTTCAAGAGTTTCCAAGCGCTCTTTCTGTATCTGTTCAACTTCTTTCTGTTTAATCTCTAATTTTTCTAATTTCTGCTTAAGAATTTCCTGCCCCTTAGTATATTCTTCTTGCTGTTTGGCTACGATCTGCTGGGTTTTGGCAAATTCTTGTTGTTGTTTTTTAAACTCTTCAATTTTTTGATTAAGGGTAGCTTCTTTTTGTTTTATTCTATTTTCCAAAGCTGATAGTTCTACTTGTTTTTTGGCTATTTCAGCTTCTTGCTGAACTTTAAGCTCACCAAGTTTTTCTTTAGCTTCTAACAATTTTTGATTTTTAAGATTTTCAGCTTTGGTTTCTGCTTCTGAAAGTATGAGTTTAGCTTTTTCCTGTGCGGTAATTTCTTGTTGTTTGAGTAAAGTTTTTAATAAAAACCTTCCTATAAGAATACCTATCGCTAAACTTACTATTCCTACTATGATATTCGTGATAATTTCCATACATTAAAATAATTGTGCAAAGTTATGTAAAAGTACAATAATAAGGATTTTTTATGAACTAAAATTGTAAAAGTCATTTTTTTACTTTATTTTGGCTGTATGATGAAAATACATATCTCAATATTCTTGCTTTTAATCAGTGTGATAGGATTTGCACAAACGCAGACTGTTCAAATACAAACCTCTGCACAATGCGAAATGTGTAAAAAGAAAATAGAAAAACAAGTAATGGCTGTTAAAGGGGTAAAAAATGCAGTTCTTGATTTGAATACAAAAATAGTCAGAGTAAAGTATGACAGTAAAAAGGTTCAACTTAATGATATAAAAACAGCTATTAGTCAGGCAGGTTATGACGCTAACGAAGTAAAAGCTGATGAAAAAGCCTATTCACAGTTGGAGGACTGTTGTAAGAAGAAAAAATGAAGTACAAAACAAATGAAATAAATAAGGTACAATTCACTTATGCGAACTGTACCCTAGTAAAAATGAAAATTTTCTGATAAAATTATGAATTTACAGACGAATTTAACTTGTTTCTGAGCGTAGTATCAATGGCTTCCATGAATTCTTCTGTATAGAGATAATGTTCCCCGTGTTTTACATTATTTCCGTGAATACAAACGGCAAGGTCTTTTGTCATTTTACCATTTTCTACGGTTTCAATACAAGCCTGTTCAAGTATTTCACAGAATTTGACAAGTTCGGGGTTATTATCTGCTTTACCTCTGAATGCTAGACCTCTTGTCCATGCAAAGATAGAAGCAATAGGATTAGTTGAGGTAGGGCGTCCTGCTTGATAATCTCTGTAATGGCGAGTAACTGTACCGTGTGCCGCTTCTGCTTCCATAATTTTACCATCAGGAGTAATAAGCACAGAAGTCATCAGTCCGAGAGAACCAAAACCTTGGGCTACTTGGTCAGACTGTACATCACCATCATAATTTTTACATGCCCAAATAAAACCGCCTTCCCATTTTAACGCTGATGCAACCATATCATCAATAAGCCTGTGTTCATACACAATACCTGCTTCTTGGAATTTTTGTTTGAATTCTTTTTCGTATATTTCTTGAAAAATATCCTTAAATCTGCCATCATACTTTTTGAGAATAGTATTTTTGGAAGACAAATACAGGGGCCATTTTTTCTGTAATGCCATGTTAAAACAAGAATACGCAAAGCCACGAATGGATTCTTCGGTATTATACATTCCCATAGCTACTCCTGCACCTTTGAATGTAAAAACTTCATGTTCTATCACGGTTCCGTCTTCACCTTCAAATTTGATAGTGAGTTTGCCTTTACCTGGAATAACAAAGTCCGTAGCGCGATACTGGTCCCCAAAAGCATGGCGTCCTACAATAATAGGTTTTTTCCATGTAGTAATAAGGCGAGGCACATTGCTAATTACGATAGGTTCGCGGAATACTGTTCCATCAAGGATATTTCGGATAGTTCCATTGGGAGATTTCCACATTTGTTTTAGGTTGAATTCTTTTACTCTGGCTTCATCAGGAGTAATAGTTGCACATTTTATACCTACACCATGGGTTTTAATCGCATTAGCGGCATCTACGGTAATTTGGTCATTTGTAGCATCTCTGCTTTCAATACCTAAATCAAAGTATTTGATGTCAAGGTCAAGGTATGGATAAATGAACTTTTCTTTAATCATTTTCCATATTATACGGGTCATTTCATCTCCGTCTAATTCAACCACAGGGTTCTGTACTTTTATCTTCTTCATAGTAGTATTTTATTGCAATAATAAGGAATAGTTTTTATTTATGAACAATTTTCATTTTTTTATGCATAATTTTGAACTGGAATTTAATAGTACGGACATCTACTTACTTTACAGTAGAGAGAGATTAAACTTTTATTTTGTATTTATGTCTATACAGTAGACTGCTTTTTATGTCTTTTGAAAGTTACACAGATGAGCGTTTAATAGAGATTTTTAATACCACTGAGCAAAAGAGTGCAGTATTTACAGAGATTATGCGGCGTTATCAAGAAAAAATCTATTGGCTGATACGCAAAATGGTACTTGACCACGATGACGCTGACGACCTTACCCAAGATGTTTTTGTCAAAGTATATCATAAATTAAATGAGTTCAAAGGACAGTCCCAACTCTATACATGGATATACAGAATAGCGGTTAATCATACACTTGCATTTATAGAGCGCGAAAAAAGAAAAATGTATTTTGAAGATGATGAAACATTAGAACGGGTGCTATCCGATAAAATTGAGCAAGAAATGGATAATGACGCTGACGAAATGGATAAATTATTACAATTGGCTATTAGTTCTTTACCTGAAAAACAACGTGCAGTTTTTTTGATGCGGTATTATGATGAAATAGAGTATAAACATATAGCTGAGATTACAGGAACATCAGAGGGCGCATTGAAAGCAAGTTATCATCATGCAGTTAAAAAAATAGAGGATTTTGTAAAAGCAAGAGTAAATAAGTAGAGTTTTTATTGTTCTGAAATAATTTCTACTTCGGTTCTTCGGTTTTTACGTCTGCCTTCGGGAGTACTGTTATCTGCAACAGGTTTGCTATTTCCAAAACCTTTATATTTTACTCTATGTGGTGCTATTCCTGATTGAATTAAGTAATTAGCTACGGCTTGTGCTCTTTTTTGTGAAAGGTCTAACAAATACTGTGGATTTGTTCCAGGTGCGCCGTTATCGGTGTGTCCGTTGATTTGCACCTGTATAGAGGGATTATTTTTAAGGAAGAGAAAAATTTCATTCAAATCAGGATAAGACTCGGGTAAAAAAGTAGCTTCATTTGGGTTAAAATTGATATTGTTAAAGGTTATCACTTTTCCTACATACAATTTTTCTAAATCTACCGAGATATTTTTTTCTTTATCTTGATAAGTGAAAGTAATGCTCTGCTTATAGGCAGGGTACTCTTGATGCTGAATTATGAGTTTGTAAGTTCCTGGTTCTATCTCAATAGTTTGAGAACATATTCCATTTTTTGTATTTAAGTGAATGGGGATATGTGTGCTATCTTCTATGCTTACATTAGCATCATCTATAGGCATATAAGTTACTTTATCGTTTATTTTGATAGTAATTTTAACAGGAACAGTTTTTGGGAGTTGTGGCGTATTTTTAACTACATTTTGTGCCTGAACTACGGGTTTTGAGAATGTAATTTTACGAATACAGTTATTTTTATAGTCTGTAACATACAAATTACCTTTGCTGTCTATTTCTATATCATGCGGAGAATTAAATTGGGCATTTGTACCTATGCCATCTTTATAGCCTGCGATACCGTTACCTGCTAATGTAGTAACTATACCTCTGTAATCAATTTTGCGGACAGTATGATTACCTTCTTCTACTACATAGATATTGTTTTCAGAGTCTATGCAAAGCTCATAAGGATAGTTAAATAATGCTTCTGATACGTTTCCGTCTTTATAGCCTGCTAATCCACTTCCTGCTACTGTACTAACTATTCCTTCAGGGCTTATTTTACGAATACGATGATTAAAACAGTCAGCGATGTATAAATTGTGATTTTTATCTATACAAATTCCTGTTGGGTTATTAAATTGAGCATCTTTTACATTACCATCAGCAAAACCTACTCTTTTTCCACCTGCAACAGTAGTAACTACACCCTGCGGAGTAACTTTACGAATAGCATTATTCCATTGTTCTACAATATAAAAATTTCCGTCCTCGTCCACGCACATGCCTGTGGGGGTATGAAATTGGGCATTTTCACCTGTACCATCTACAAATCCAGGATTATCGGTTTTACCTGCTACAATTCTATTAGATTTTTTGGGTTGAAAGTGCATTAACCTGTGTTTAGAAGGTTCAGTAACAAATACATTCTCATAAAAATCTACATATACACCTGCGGGACGATAAGTTACAATTTGAGCAAGCGTTTGTTTTTCAAAATCTTTCCAGCGTACTAATGTACTTACATTACCAATAATGTTAATTCTTCTTACACAATAATTTTGTTCATCAGTGATATATACATTATCCGAAGGACTGATGTACAAGCGATTAGGTCCGTAGAAAGTCGCTTGTTTGCAATCTCCGTCCTTGTGTCCTACTTTGGTAGTACCTGCTACGGTACTTACAGTAACAATTATATCTTTCTCCTGTGCAAATACTTGAATAATTCCATAAAAAACGCATAGCCATGCGATAAATTTTTTCATAAGCACGCAATATTACAAACAAAAAATGATGTGTGTTAAGAATAATGTTTTATCAACTCTGCAAGAGCGTTTATCCACGTGGGGTTATCATTCAGACTTTCTACCAGTTGCCAATGTTCTCCGCCAAGAGACTCAAATAAATGCTTGTATTCTACACCAATTTCAATGGTGGTTTCTAAACAATCAGCAACAAAAGAAGGCGAAAAAACTAATATGCGTTTTTTATTTTGATTAACTAATTTCTTTATAGTTTCATCAGTATAGGGCTGTATCCATGGGCTTTTACCTAAACGAGATTGAAAACTAACTGTATATTGTTCAGGATTAAGATTAAGTGCTTTGGCTAATTGGCGTGATGTTTCAAAACATTGTGCTCTATAACATAATTGGTTATGTGTATCGTATACAGCGCAACAATCTTTGGTTTGCAAGCACTTTTTTGTACAATCATGTTTAATTATTTGACGTTCAGGTAAGCCATGATAGCTAAATATAACATGGTCAAATGTTTGTTGAGAGAGATATTTTTTACCTTGTTCTGCAAAAGCGTCAATAAATCCTGTGTAATTGCAGTATTGTGAGATAAATTTAATTTCAGGAATATTTGCCCATTTACTTACAATTTGCATAGTTTTTTCATGCACAGAACCTGTGGTAGCAGACGCATATTGTGGAAACAAAGGCAGAACAAGGATTTTCTGAATATTTTTAGATTTTAACTCTTCAAGTGCTTCTGCAATACTCGGTTTTTGGTAGCGCATGCCCAAAGCTACATGATAGTCATCACCGAGCTGTTTTTGTAATAATTTCTGCGCAGAATAGCCGTATATCAATAAGGGTGAGCCTTTTTCTGTCCATAGTTCTTGATAAGTTTTAGCAGATTTTGGTGCTCTGAATGGGGCTATAATTCCCTGAACTAATAAAAAACGTTGCCATTTAGGAATATCAATAACTCGGCTATCCATTAAAAATTCGCGTAGGTAGCGGCGTACTGCGGGGGTTTTTGGATTATCAGGAGTACCAAGATTAACGAGTAAAACGCCTATTCTCATAATTTTTTTGTCCAACAAAAGTACAAAGTAAAACATTCCTTATTAAAAAAGTGCAGCACAATACATGTTGCACCAAAGCGTTCTTGGTAAGAAAACATTTTTACTTTACAGGAGGTAATTCAAATGCTTCACAGGTATGTTCAAAATTTCCTTTATGACTACCATCACAAAAGGGTCTATTTTTAGATAAATTGCATCTACATAGAGCAATAGAATTTCTGCCATTAAGGTTAAATTCTTTACCTTGTGCGTCCACAAGTGTGAACTCGCCTTCTATACGAATAGAACCATTATTATTGATTTTTATTATTGTTTTCATGTACTTGTAGAACAAAAATAAAACATAAAATGTTTCTCATAGAGAGAATAATGTTCTCAAACAAAAAAACAGGTCATTTCTTGATGAAACAACCTGCTTTTTTATTTAGAAAATGATTACTGTACTACAATTTTTCGTACCGTACCACTCTTTCTCTCACGGATAAAGTACATACCCGAAGGCAAGTTTTCTTGGATAGTTTGCGTGTTGTTATTGATGATGTACGTATTGAGCACCTTACCTGTAATATCCATTAACTCAAACATACCGTCTTTTTCAGTTTGTATAATAAACTCCCCTTGGGTGGGATTAGGATAAACAGACCAAGAACTTTCAAAATCTGCTACACCCTGTTGTACAGAAGTAGTTGTTCCCATATCTAATTTTGTAACAAAAGCGTCAGATAAACCCTCATTAGTCGTTTGGAACGCCCCTGCGGTAGTGGGATAGTTTATAGAAACTGCATAGCCTGTAATGTATGCATTGCCACTCGCGTCCACTACAACAGCACTACCTTGATCAGAACCGCCTCCTCCCATATAAGTAGAATACAGCAAACTTGTTCCCACATTGTTGACCTTAGTAGCAAAAACATCAGATAAACCGCCAATTGTTGTTTGTAAAGCTCCTGTGGTACAATGATAATTTATAGATTTTGTATTACCTGTAATATAAGCACTACCACTACCATCTATGGCTATATCATAACCAATATCATCATTACTTCCCCCAATATAGGTAGAATACAGCAATGCCGTTCCCGTAGCATTGAGCTTCGTAACAAAAACATCAGCACCTCCCCCATAAGTCGTTTGGAAGGCCCCTGCGGTAACGTCATAATTGGTAGATTGTGTAGAACCCGTCACATACGCATTCCCACTGCCATCCACCGCGATGCCATGGCCTATATCCCCATTACTTCCCCCGATATAGGTAGAATACAGCAATGCCGTTCCCGTGGCATTTAGCTTCGTAACAAAAACATCAACATCTCCTCCCCCATACGTCGTTTGGAATGCCCCTGCGGTAACGTCATAATTGGTAGATGCTGTCTTCCCCGTCACATACGCGTTGCCACTTCCATCCACAGCGATGCAATAGCCTACCTCATCATTACTTCCCCCGATATAGGTAGAATACACTAATGCCGTTCCCTTGGCATTGAGCTTAGTAACAAAAACATCACTACTTCCCCCATTATTCGTTTGGAACGCCCCTGCGGTAACGTCATAATCGGTAGATGATGTCCTACCCGTCACATACGCATAGCCACTTGCATCCACAGCGATGCCCCTGCCTCCATCAATACCACTTCCCCCGATATAAGTAGAATACACTAATGCCGTTCCTGTGGCATTGAGCTTCGTAACAAAAACATCAGCACCTCCTCCATTCGTCGTTTGGAACGTCCCTGTGGTAACGTCATAATTGGTAGACCATGTATAACCCGTCACATACGCATTGTCACTTGCATCCACAGCGATGCCCCTGCCTTCATCATTACTACTTCCCCCGATATAAGTAGAATACAGCAATGCCGTTCCTGTGGCATTGAGCTTCGTAACAAAAACATCAGCACCTCCTCCATTCGTCGTTTGGAACGTCCCCGTGGTAACGTCATAATTGGTAGACCAAGTATAACCCGTCACATACGCATTGTCACTGCCAT
>CALIZB010000155.1 GCA_938028625.1 uncultured Bacteroidia bacterium
TCCATTTTCGCGAGGTTTTTTGGTTTGTTGAGCAAATAATGCTAATAATTTCATAGTTAAAACGGTTCCTTGAGTAGTACCGAACATTCCCCCGTAAGGTGTTTTTTTGGTTAGTAAGGTTTTGATAACTTTGGTTAATTCTATGATATTGACATTTTGTTTTTTTAGCATAGCTAAACCTACGAGTGCGGTAGTTTCTACTTGGAGCCCAATTCCTTGCGAATAAGTAATAGAATGGGTAGCACCTGTCCATATACCTTCTTTATCGCGGTTACTCATTAACCATTTTTCTATTTCATCAGCACGTTTATCTTTCACATTTAACAAAATATTCCAACATAAAGCAGAAAGATAGGGGTCTTTTAATTTTTTATGGTTTTCATAAACTTGATTTATTTCTTTTTCTAAGTTTTGGGTATAACCAGCTTCTGTTATAGCATAGACAATATAAGCGTCTGTAATTTCTTTGGAAGCTCTACCGAAGGAGTCTAATGCTTTTGGGTCACGCAAAAATCCACCTTTTCCATCTTTTCTACTTAAAAGCCAATCTGAAGTGCGTTTTACCATAACTTTATCTACATGAGGATATACGGACTCCATATCCTTGAATTGTAATAGACCATAAGCAGTCAAAGCTTCATGAGCAGGTGTACCGCCGAACCATTCATACCCGTTTTGTTGAGTTTCATAGTAAGTTAAACGTTTATAGCCAATATCTAAATTTTTATTTACTTTTGCTTGAATAGTTTTGGCTAAGTCGGGGTATTCATTGGCATATTTCATGATTACCACATTAGGATAATTGGTGTATGAGGTTTGTTCAAAACAACCAGAAGGAACTCCAATCATATTTTCTAAACCCGATAAAGCTTCCGCTAAAGGGTTAGGATTAGCTTCAAAATGTATTTGTAATGTCCCATCAATAGCGGGTCCTATGGCAATTTTGTATTCCTTCATCGCTTCATTACTGGATAATGCTAAAGACATAGGGAAACCTTTGGAATAAGTTTTTACTTTTTGTATAAAAGCATCTAATGTTATCCCTTTATCATTTAAGAAGCTGATTTTTAGAATACTATCTTCTTTGATGTTAAGTATTTGAAAAGATAGATACAAAGTTTGAGCGGACTGCGGCGGAAGATTCATTCTATTTAATGTAGAAACTAATTTCCAGGCCTTGGGAGTTTCTACTGCTAAAATACCAGTTAAAGGAGTATTCAAATTATTTTTTAAGGTAAGCGGAACTTCCACTATATCCCCCATTGAAACGATGTTAGGAACTTTAATTTCCATACCGAATGGTTTTTGACAAGCATAAAAAGCAACTTCACTGCCTGGTAAACCTGTCCTACTAATTCCTTCCGCAACCACTGCAAAAGTAGTAATGGCATCATTATTGAAAAAAGTTATGGTAGCTCTACCTTTATTATCGGTTTCTATATTGCCGTTCCAGAAAATACAATTTCTAAAATCGGTACGCACAGCTGCTTCAGTAGTTTCGTAATAAACCTGTGGAAATTCACGAGCACGGTAATAGGTTACGGATGCAGCTTTTTCTTGTTTTTCTATAACTAATAGATTAGCACCAAAATTAGGATTATCTTCTAATTCAACTTCAATAGCAGGAATATCTTCTTTCTTAACTGGTGCATTTTCTTTTGGCAACTCTTGAAGCGGTTCCCCGGGAATTTGCTCCTGTAATTTTAAATTTACTCCATCTTTCTCTGCGCCCGCTATTTCCATATCTCCACCCGCCATTTGTACCACAGCAGCATCCATTCTACCTCTATATTTTTTGAGAGGTCTATAATCGTATAAGTGAAGTTGTAGGTCTGACGTGTAGTTATAAAGATAGGATTCTGCGTTATACTTATCAAATTGGGCAGTTAAAGTAACGTAATTATCGAATTCTATATTTTTAAAGAAGAATTTACCATTTTTATCGGTATTTTGAGAGAAAGTTTTGCCGTTTAATAAAGTAAGTGTTACTATTGCACCAGCTTTAGGTTTGTTATCTAATAGAACGGTTCCTGAGAATTCTGCTTTTTCGGGTCTATGATTTAGGGTAGGATTACCAGTAATTTGTTTCCAGGTGAAACGGCGCCAGCCTTGAGTCATTAATAGTAAGTCTAAAGCTTTTTGGGCTTTGGGCTCTTTTTCATCAAAATAGAAATTAGGTTCTTCAATTTTTCCTTTAACATCTTGTTCCAGTAGTAAGGACGCGAGTAAATTACCTTGTTTGTCATCAGCCATTTTGAGGATTTTGTCATCCACCACACTAATTGCTAAATTTGCTGGAACCGCTAGACCCGTTTCATCGGTTGTGCTAATATTTAATGTAACTTTTTCACGTGGTTGGTAAATGGGTTTATCAGTAGTAATTTTGATATTCAATTTTTTATGGGGATTAACAAAAACTAAACGCTCGCAGCGTTCTATTAAATCTTCATCAAAAAGCGTTAAGTGGAGAACTCCCGCAGGAATATTTTGTACAGGTATCTTGACAATATGCTTATTTTGAGAAGTAAACTCATGAGAGAAGTAAATTTTACCTCTTTGCTGTGCAATAAGCCCCACTTTTTTACCTGCGTTTTGCTGAATAGTTACAATTAAATCTGTTTTTTGGTTTTCAACATTCAGGACAAATCCTTTGGTGGATATATCAGGCAAGTCATATTCTTTATTGATATTTTGGGGTTGAGTGATAATGGCTTTATAGGTTTTTCCTGGTTCGGGAGTAAATTCAAAACTACCTTTTCCTAAATGAAAACTTTCAAAAGTTGTGATGGTATTATTTTGGTTATC
>CALIZB010000156.1 GCA_938028625.1 uncultured Bacteroidia bacterium
TTTCAAAGCCAAAGGCTTAAAAGAAGCCAAAAAGGAATTAGACATATTGAAATTACCTGAAAAAGAGCGAAAAGAATATGAAAAACATATAGACGAGTTACGATTTAGAGCAAGCGTACTGATGACCGAACAAATTAAACTCAAACATGCAGAAGAGAAAGGATTAAAAAAAGGTATAAAAAAGGGCATGGAGAAAGGAATTGAAAAAGGTATAAAAAAAGGTAAAGAAGAAGGATTAAAAGAAGGCATAGAAAAAGGTTCAAAAGAAGCTAAAATAGCCACTGCAAGAAACTTAAAAGCGTTAGGGGTGGATATAGAAATTATCATACAATCTACGGGGTTAAGTGAGGAAGAAATAAGAAGGTTATAGAGCGTCATAAGTAATGTTAAGGTAATTGTTGTATCTCTTGACTTATATTTTTATGAATACTTTTGGCTTGAAGTTCTATTTTACGTTTTTTAAACAGGGCATATTCGTTCATTAAAGCGTCATAGAGCAGGTCTGCTACCAAAGCACAGCCTTTTTCTGAAAAGTGAATAAAATCTGATGCGGCAAGAGGAGGTTTTTCATTTACCCAGTCTATAATGCTACCTTCTCCGCCCATAACTTCAAATAAGTTCCAAAAAGCTATTCCTGCCCGCTGACAGGCACGTTTCTGTGCATTGACTGCTATTTTTAATCCTTTATAGCTCTGATAACTTCCTTCTACCTTATGTGCCATATCGGCAGTACCAATAAGCAAAATGCTAGCCTGAGGATTGGCTTTTTTCATAAACATAGCCATATCATAAAAAAAGGCTTCAAACTGTGCCGCAGATTCTTCTCCTATTACATAAGGAATGCCATTACCGCCATATTCCAGAATAATAAGTTTAGTATTTAATGCTTTATATTGAGTTTTAAGATACTCTGCACTCATTTTGAATATACCTTGTCCGCCATGTCCGCGAAGGGCAAAATTATCTACCTGTACGCCTGTAGTGTCATCTAAACAGATGCCGTAGATATCCGGGCTTTTAGTAGTACTGAAATCATAGCGTATAGTGGGCATACCTGAATTAAAATGATGCACTAATGTTCCAAAACCGTCTTGTACAGAGAGTTTATCTTCGTAAGACATGCCGTTTATAGTAGTGGTTACTTTACAGGGAACTTGTGCGTTACCCCACAGCAGAGTGGACTTGTTGTAATTGCCGTATTTATTGCTAGAAACACTAATAAATGCTTTTTTCTCACTGCTGTCGTTGCCTTTAAGGCTTGAAAAACGAAATACCAATCCGCCATAACCGTATTTGTTGTTCACATAAATATCATGAAACATAGTGTAGCGTGTCCAGTTTTCTGAAATTTCTTTGTTGTAAGCAGGTGGATTGATAATATCCCGTACAGGAATAAATCCAGGACCTCCGCCACCAAATTGTTTATGAAATTTTTTACGAATATAGAGCGTAATTCTATCGCCTTCTATTTGAGAGTCACCGTAATGAGCGATACGGATAAGTTTTTTGTTTTTACCAGTTTCTATATCATACAGTGCTTCAAAAAAATTATCCAAAGCAAAAATACTGTCTTTTGTATAATTATGAATTTTTATTTTTTCCGCTTCGGAAGACGTGTCTACTTCTATTTTTTTGCTTTGCTGTTTAAGACTATCTGCTTCTTGCTTTTTTTTGACTAAACTTTGAAGTTTTTCCAATCTTTTTCTTGCTCTTTCGGCTTCTGCGAGTGCCTTGTGGTCTGTTATACCCAATAATCTGGGGGGACTGGAAAACTCAACTTCTAACTCTTTGTCTGCATTTAAGGGAATGTTGATATTCATTTGCTCGTGAAAATAAGACACACAAAAAACAAGTATTTGAAACAACAATAACAATACAAAAATCCTAACAGCTACATTAAGTCGCATAATTATAGAATAATGATGCAAATTTAACAGGCAAATTTAATTGGTATTATTTTTTCGCTGAATTTCATCTAATTTTTTAGAAAAACGTGCTTTATCTATGATTTTTTGGGTCTGAGTGCCTTTGGCAATTATTCTATCTCCTGATTTTACTATTACAGAACAAAATACAGTATTACCGTCCACATATTCCAGAACAGCCGTATGTGTAGCAGTTTCTCCCAAAAGACACGGCGATACATGTTCTATGCTTAACTGTGCGCCTATCCCTTCCTCTCCTTCTTCTAACATTTCTAATACAAATAAACGGCACGTCCATTCCATATCTTGTGCAATTGCGAAAGTAGCATATAATTGATGCACCGTACCTGTATCAAATTTTGCTATATGTTCTGTTGTAACTACACGCTCAAAGGTTTTTGTATCGCCTTTTTTGAATGGATTTTTCATATCTAATGCAAAAATACAACAGAAATTGAGATTCTACCGATACGGTTTTTTGTATAACATTTAAGTTTATTTATCTATTTTTGTAACAATGAAGCGTATTCTCACTGTTTTACTTTGTTTCTCTACAACTTTTTCTCTCATTGCACAAGACACATGGGCAAAAAAAACACTTTCTGCTATGACCTTAGAACAAAAAATAGGTCAGTTGATTATGATTGCGGCTTATTCTAATAAAGGAGAGGAGCATGTTGTTTATACTAAAAAACTCATTGACCAGTATCATATTGGGGGAGTAATTATGATGCAAGGTAGCCCATATAAACAAGTAAAAGCTATAAATACACTTCAAAAAGACTGCAAAATACCGCTTATTATAGCACAAGATGCGGAATGGGGAGTAAGCATGCGTCTGGATTCTGTACCTGCATTTCCCCGAAACATGACGCTGGGCGCCATTGAGAATGATTTATTACTCTATGAAATGGGAGTTTTGATGGCAAAACAGTGCCGCAGTGTAGGCGTTCAAGTCAATTTTGCACCTGTGATTGATGTAAATGATAATCCTGCTAATCCTGTAATTGGGGATAGGTCTTTTGGAGAAAATAAATATAATGTTATTCGTAAAGGAGGAATGATAGCCAAAGGCATGCAAAGTGAAAATATTATTGCTTGTGGCAAACATTTTCCTGGACATGGCAACACGGATACCGATTCTCATTTAGATTTACCGATTATTCGCTATGATAAAAATGTATTAGATAGCGTGCATCTTGTTCCTTTCAAAACGCTAATACAACATGGATTGCAATCCATTATGGTGGCGCATTTGTATATCCCTGCATTAGATAGCACACCCAATAGGGCTTCTACATTATCTCCAAAAATTGTCAATGGACTTTTGCGCAACGAACTAGGTTTCAAAGGTCTGATATTTACAGATGCCCTCAATATGCAAGGAGTAGCTAAATTTTATCCGTCAGGAGAAGCTGATATGCGTGCTTTAATAGCAGGAAATGATATGCTACTTTTTTCAGGAAATATTCCCAAAGCTGTGGAAAAAATAAAAGAAGCTCTCAACAAAGGCGAAATTACCATGCAAGAACTTGATGAACATGTATTACGCATTTTACAAGCCAAAGAATGGTGCGGGTTGCATAAAAATATCTTTCCCCGTAATCCAGACGGCGTCACACAAGAACTTAATAATTCTGAAACTAAAAACCTTATCCGTAGATTATATGAAGCCTCTGTTACTGTGGTAAAAAATGAGTTTAATATTCTGCCTATAAAAAATCTAAAATCGCATAACGTAGGGCATATTTGTATCAGTAATGCGGCAAATGGAGTAAATACTATAAACACTTTCGTACAAACCCTTAATCAGTATGCTAACATAAAACACGTATTTGCAAATAAAAAAGCTGATTTAGTCAGTATTGCTAAACAGCAATTTGAAAAACAAGATGTAGTAATAGTAACCGTAAAAGATTTAACCAAAAAACCAAGTGAAAACTTTGGGCTTTCTGTACTCATAGATGATTTAATTCAATATCTACAAGCACAAGGTAAAATTGTAGTTACTTGCGTATTTGGCACGCCTTATTCACTAAAAAACTTTGAATGCGCTCATAGTTTGATGTGTTTGTATGAAGATAATTATTACACTCGTAAAGCCGCAGCGGAAGTTATTGTAGGTGCAATCAAAGCTGATGGAAAACTTCCTGTAAGTAGTGGAATATTTAAGGCAGGACAAGGTTATACGTTAAGTTCTTTACATCGTATTCGTTTTGATGAAAATCAGGAAATGTGTATAAAAACAGACTCTCTATCCAAAATTGAAAACATCATTCAAGAGAGTATAAGAGAACACATATTTCCTGGTTGCCAAGTGATGATGATTAAAGAAGGTGTAGTCGTTTATCAAAAAAGCTTTGGTAAATTGACCTATGACAGTACAAGTAAACATGTAACAGATACCACTTTATACGATTTAGCTTCAATCACGAAGGTAGCCGCTACTACACTTGCGGCTATGCGTCTGTGGGAACAGGGCAAATTAGAACTACAAAAAAAAATTAAGGACTATCTGCCTGAATTTGACAGTACCAACAAAGCCAATATCACCGTAGAACAGCTTTTAACTCATACCTCGGGCTTACCTTCGGTATTATTTTATTACAACAAACCTGAGTTCAAAAATACCTTATGCGGAAATACAGATACGTATATGTGCATGCGCACCGACAGCAGTAATTTTTGTGTAGCCAATAACATTTATATGAAAGACCGATACCGCAAAGTGCTGATAGAATACTTAAAACAATGTAAAATACGCCCACCACGTAGATTGATTTACAGTGATGTTAATATGACTTTTATGCAACTGATAATAGAACGCATTACCCAAAAACCGCTTGATGTGTATGTAAAAGAGAACTTTTATGAACCTTTACAACTTCGCTATACAGGATTTAACCCCATTTTAGACACAAATTTATGCTTATATGACATTGCCCCAACAGAAAACGATACGTTGTGGCGAAAACAATTGGTATGCGGCACGGTACATGACCAAACTGCGGCTATTTTTGGGGGTGTTTGTGGTAATGCAGGTTTATTTAGTAATGCCCATGATTTAGCCATTATAGGTCAAATGTTATTAAATGGTGGGCATTATGGAGGAGTACGTTTTTTTGCTCCACAAACTATTAACTATTTTACGCGCAGAGTCTTTCCTAACATTCGCAGAGGATTAGGTTGGGATAAACCTGAGAACACTAAAACACGCGCTCCTGTGGGCAGTTTTGCCTCTATGCAGACGTATGGACATCTTGGCTTTACAGGTACTGCCTTCTGGATAGACCCCAAAGAAAATCTTGTTTTTGTATTTCTTTCCAACAGGATATATCCCACAGTAAATGACAAACGCATCAACAAAGAAGCTATACGGCAGAAAATTATGTCTATAGCCTATAAAGTACAACTGCCATAATTGTACTATCATACAACCCGCTATTACTGTATTTTGTCATGTAAACATAAATTTTTGGTTTTCTGCATTACTTTTTTTGCTATCTTGCGTATGAAACAAAATAAAACAAAAATTATGAAGTTAAAGCATAAAGTTATAGCCATAGTCCTGTTGTGTTTTACCCTTGCCGGTAGTGTAGGATACATTTCTGTTCTGGATAAAACGCATGACAATTACTTTCAGATTAGTAAAAACATAGACATTTTTGGCAAGATATACCGTCAGATAAATGAACATTATGTAGATGATATAGAACCGAATGAATTTATTCGTATAGGTATAGATGCCATGCTTAAATCATTAGACCCATACACCAATTATATTCCGCAGAATGAAATAGAAGACTATCAGTTTCTTACCACAGGACAGTATGGTGGCATCGGGGCTGTTATTAGCCAACGTGACAAAAAAATCATTATTACAGAACCTTACGAGGGTTCTCCTGCACACAAAAACGATATTCATGTAGGCGATGAGATAGTAGAAGTAAACGGTAAAACTGCCGAGGGACTAAAAACTGATGAAGTTCGCAATCTTTTACGTGGTCAGGCAGGTACAGAGGTAACCTTGAAATTAAGAAGACATGGTCAAATAATTACCAAAACCTTCAAGAGAGAAGAAATCAAGGTAAAAAATGTACGCTATGCAGGTATGGTTAATGAAGAGATAGGTTACCTTACATTGTCCAGTTTTACGCAGGATGCCGCACAGGAAGTAAAAGATGCTGTCATTAACCTTAAAAAACAAGGGGCTAAAAAAATCATTCTGGATTTGAGAGGAAACCCTGGCGGTTTGCTTAATCAAGCAATAATGATTTCCAATCTGTTTGTAAACAAAGGAGAAACTATTGTAAGTACTAAGGGAAAACAAGAAACCTCTAACCGTACTTATGTTGCAGAAAACACCCCTCTGGATTTGGAAATTCCTATTGCTGTACTTGTTAATGAAAACAGTGCAAGTGCTTCAGAAATTGTATCTGGTGTAATACAGGACTTGGACAGAGGGGTTGTAGTTGGTCAGAGAACGTATGGAAAAGGTCTGGTGCAGAATACTCTTCCTTTAAGCTACGGCGCGCAGATTAAAATTACTACTGCCAAATACTACACACCCAGTGGTAGATGTATTCAAAAATTAGATTACAGCCATAAGACCAATGGAAAAGCTACCGTTATTCCGGACAGTATGAAAAAAGCCTTCAAAACTCGTAATCAGCGTATTGTATATGATGGTGGTGGTATTTTGCCAGATATTGAAGTAAAACCTGAAGAATATCCCGAAGTGTTGCAGGCTTTGGTAACTCATAACGTTCTTTTTGATTTTGTGGTAAAATACAGAGAAACTCACGATAAAATTGCTAGTCCAAAAGATTTTGAAGTAGATGACAACATCTACAATGATTTTGTAAAATTTGCAATGGATAAAAATTTTTCCTATAATACTCTTTTGGAAAATAAAGTTAAAGAGCTTCGTAAAACTGCTGAAAAAGACAAAAACTATGACCTTATCAAAGCAGACATAGACAATCTTGAAAAGAAAATCAAATCTGATAAAGCCAAAGATTTGCAAACCTATAAAAAAGAGATAAAAGAATTTCTTGATTTGGAGTTCGCCTTCCATTATTACTTGGAAAGCGGTAAAATACAGCAAAGTTTCCGACATGATGCAGAAGTACTAGAAGCCATAAAAGTTCTCAAAGACCCTGTACGCTATAACCAGATACTAAAAAAACAATAACATCACTTAATGTACCCTGCAACCTTGCCTTAATAAATTTAAGGCAAGGTTTTTTCTTTTTTGCACCTGTAAATTTTGGTGGTATAAAATATTTTCCCCAATATTGCACGTTCATTTATGAAACCCTAAATCTATTACTATGAAAATATCCTTAAAAAGCATAGTATCACAGCTACGCAAGTCCTTCAGGTTAGTTATTCTGCATGAAGATAACTTTGAAGAAAAAATTCAGATGAAACTAAACATGCTTAACGGGCTTACCGTACTTAGTCTAGGTGCTTTGATTATCGTTATCCTCACCGCGGTTACCATTATTTACACCCCTATACGTCAGTTTATTCCCGGTTACACAGACCCAAAAATCAGGAAGGACCTGCAGGATACATATCTTAAAATGCAGGTTATTGAAAATGAGCTTAAATCCAGAGATGAGATGCTCAAAGGCTTAACCCAAAGAGAGCAACCCGCTACCAAACTTTCCAATCATATTGAAGACAAACGTGCCTTCTATACCAATACGGACAGCATAGAAAAAACCTTTCCACAACTTACTGAAACAGAAAAAAGTATTCAAAACTACATAGAAAAAGAAGTATTCTATGATTTAGACCCTAATAAATTAGTAGGTTCAGATAAAAACACGGCTTATTATCAGGCAATCTGTTTCAAACCTGTTCAGGGAAGTGTTACACGTGGTTTTGACAGTGACAAAGGTCAGTTTGGGGTAGATATTCTCGCAAAAACCAACGAACCCGTAAAAGCCATCATGGACGGCACAGTTATTTTATCTACCTGGACAACCGAAGGAGGCTATGTCATAGGTATTCAGCATACCAATAACATTGTCAGTTTCTATAAGCACAACGCCGCACTGCTCCATAAAGTAGGCGCTAATGTAAAAGCAGGCGATGTGATTGCCGTAGCAGGTAAATCCGGAAGTGAAAACAATAATCCAGGATTATATTTTGAAGTATGGCAAAATGGCAAACCTATGGACCCGCAGAAATTTGTGAAGTTCTGATACTTTTGCATGAATTTTGCTATACAATTAGTGCCATGTGAAATATGAAAAAGATACACTTGATTTTTAGCTTGCTCTTATTAGTTTCTTTTTTGGCAGCCTACGCATCTGCAAGTATTAAATATTTTACCGCAAGTCCTCTCGGAACAGAAATAAAATTAGAGTGGGAAGCACAGTCAGAAACAGGTATTACCGAGTTTCAGCTCTGGAAAAGAACCCCTTCCAGCGGGGCATCTAAAATATATACAGTTGTACCTAACGGCAACAAAATATACAGCTATACAGATGCCAATGTTATGAAAACCAATGAAACACAGCAAACATACATTTACACATTAAGAGTAATGCAGGGTTCTACTTATACAGACTTTACCCAAACCATAAACCACAACCCTACTAGCATACAAAGAACATGGGGCAGCATAAAATCCATGTTCAAATAACACTACATACAGCCATTTTTTAACATATTTGTTCTCTACCGGTAAAGTTAGGCATACTGTTGTCTTTTTTATATGGGCTTCCTGTCTGGACAAACATTAAAAAAGCCATTTTACAAACCATATCTAGACCTACTTTTTGGTGATAATGAATACCTGCACTAGGCAGGTTGTCTTCCATAATGTGTTCTATCAGTTCTTCTACTTCTTCGGCATCTGTAATATTGGCTTTCTGAAAAAGTTGAATAGCCATTCGGGCTTCCTGACTTATATGCTGCAGTTCTGGTTCATTAAAAGGACGGGGCTGAAGCGTATTCCATATATAAGGAGTGTTATAGTTCTTCTCTGCAATATAGTTGATAACTGCCAATATCTCGCCTTCGGAAAATCCTTTCTCTTTCAGTACCTGAACATCAAAGTCTTTTATTTCTTTGTACAGGTTATGATATAATACCCAGTAAATGCCAATAAACAGCTTGGAAAACATTGTGCAAAAATACGTTCTTTAAAGTGATTTCAGGATAAATTTTTATTTTTGTTCTATGAACATCTTTCTCAGAAAAGCTCTTTTTTGCAGTATTATACTTCATTTTGGCTTTGTTTTTTCGCAGCAAAAAGAAATTTCTGCTCTCCTGATGCAATACGGTTCTGCCTTGCCCAGTGAACGAATGGAAGCCGCTATACTGCTTAGCCGCTACTATATCCATAAAAATGATGACTCTGCAATTTATTATCAAAAAGAAGCCTCAAAAATGCTCAATCAAGATATTTCTTTTGCTCTTAAAGGGGATTATTTTCGCTTAAATGCAGATTTAGCCCGATTGCATGGGAATTTATCTCTTTCTTTGCAAAACCTTGACTCTGCGGAAAAACTTTATAATAAAGAACCTAAACCTGATGAAAGAAAAATTGCCAATCTCTATAATGCCCGTGCTAATGCATACGAACAAAGCTCTAACTGGGAAAAAGCACTCTATAACTATTTTGAAGCTCTTAAATTGTATGAAAAAATAAGTTATCCCAAAGGTATATACTCTTGCCATAACAACATCAGCTGGATAAACTATAAAAAACAGTATTATCCTGATGCGTTTTTGTATGCTTACAAAGCACTTCATTTACAACTGTTAAACAAAGACAGTACAGGTATCAGTAAAACATACAATAATCTTGGCATTTATCATGCTGAAAATCAAAACTATGACTCTGCTATACATTATTTTCAGAAAAGTATTGCTATTCGCGAAAAAATAAACCTCAAGGGAGAACTAGTGTATTCTTACAACAACCTGGGCGGCGTTTATACGCTCACAAAAAAATATCCATTAGCCTTACAGTATTATCAAAAAAGTCTGAAAATCAGTGAAGAGTTTAACAGACCTGACAATATAGCTAATTGCTACGGAAATATAGGCAAAACATACGAGGAAATGGAACAGTACGCACAAGCAAAAGAATGGTACGATAAATACAAAAAAATTTGCCAAGAGCATAAATTCAGAGATTTACTTGCTAATGCTTACTTAGGACTGGCCAATATCTATCAGAAAATGGGCAAATGGAAAGAAGCCTATGATTATTTAGATTTACATGTACAACTCAATGACTCTCTGCTCAATAAAGAAAATATTACAGCTATGACCGAAATGCAAACTAAATACGAAACCGAAAAAAAAGAACAGGAAAATAAAATTCTTGCACAAAATAACCGTATTAAGGATTTAGAAATTGAGAAAAAACAAGCAATTATCCGTTGGCAAGCAATCATTTTTATTCTTGCGGCTTTACTTTTAAGTACAATAGCTTATCTATTCTATCAAAGACAAAAAATTAGATTAGAACAAAAATCTGAACAAGAAAAATACAAAGCTATGATTCTAGCCGAAGAACAAGAACGCATGCGCATAGCCCAAGAATTACATGACGGTATAGGTCAAGTACTCTCTACTTCTAAACTCATGCTTTCAAATGCCCAAGATGAAATTCCTAATCCTGACGTGCTTGAATATCCTATGCAACTTATAGATAATGCTTGTCAGGAAGTGCGTAACATCTCTCATAATCTAGCGCCTGTTGCTTTCATGAAAGGTGGTTTCGTTCCTGCTATTCATGAACTTGTACAGCAAATCAATCTCTCTAACAAAATTCTTATAAGGCTAAACCGAATAGAAATCAATAAAACTGAGCAAAAAGATGAAATTATATTGTTTAGAATAGTACAAGAAGTACTTAATAATATGCTCAAACATTCACAAGCTACACAGATAGACATTGATATTTATACTCAAAAAGATGAACTCGTGCTTTCTATAAAAGACAACGGAAAAGGATTTGATGTAAAAGAAATAGAACAAAGTAAAGGGTTGGGCTGGAAAAGCATATTCTCCCGTGCAGGATTGCTTAATGGTAGGGTATTTGTAAATTCTGACATAGGTAAAGGTACTACTGTACAATTGAATATTGCCATATAAAAACTGTTTTTTTTTACTGAATTATGTATCTTTGCTCAATGAAAAAAAAACTCATTCTTTGTGTAGATGATGAAAAAGTAGTACTTAACAGCCTTGTACAACAATTACAAAGCGGACTAGGGAACGCTTATCTGTACGAAATAGCAGAGAGCGCAGCAGAAGCATGGGAAATTATAGACGAAGTCCAGAATGAAATAGAAATGGTACTCATTATTTCAGACTGGCTTATGCCAGGTATGAAAGGAGATGAGTTTCTAGTAATCTTACATCAAAGGTTTCCCTCCGTAGTTACTATTATGCTTACAGGTCAAGCTGATGAAGATGCTATTAAAAATGCACAAAACCATGCTAATCTATATGCCTGCCTGCGCAAACCTTGGGATAAAGATGATTTAATCCAAAATATCAGAAAAGCATTACAAATATCATAAAAGTATGGGACTTTCTAAAAAAGTACTTATTACAGGAGCAAATGGATTGGTAGGACAAAGTTTAGTATCTCTCATGACGCGAGACTCGGCCTTCAAAGTACATGGCTTATCCAAAGGCAATAAGAGAATATCTTACTACATAGAAAATTTTACTTACTATAATGCAGATATTACAGACAAAACAGCATTGCAGGAAATTATTCTCAAAATAAAACCTAATGTAATTATCCATACAGCTGCACTTACCCAGATAGATGAATGCGAACAAAACAAAGAACTGTGCCACAAAATAAACGTGGAAGGTACACAAAACCTTTTAGAATTAGCAGAAAAAATAAAGGCGCATTTTATATTCTTATCCACAGATTTTGTTTTTGACGGCTTGAACGGACCCTATCAGGAAAAAGATACTCCCAATCCTATTTCTTACTATGGTCAAAGTAAACTGATAGCAGAACAACTTGTACAAACTTCTCTTATACCTTGTACCATTGTAAGAACAGTACTTGTATACGGACATCATCAAGGTATGCGAAGAAATAATATTGTATCCTGGATAATAAATTCTCTTAAAAATCAACAGACCATAAAAATAGTTAATGACCAATTCCGTACGCCTACTTTTGTTGATGATTTAGCAAGAGCAATCATGGTATTAGCACACCAGCAAAAAACAGGAATTTATCACATTTCAGGTGCAGAAATGTGCAGTGTATTAGAATTTGCTTATGCTGTTGCAGATATCTGGGGATTACCTAAAACTCTTATAGAACCTATTTCATCACAAAAACTCAATCAACCTGCAAAAAGACCACCTAAAACAGGATTTGTTATTCTCAAAGCACAAATAGATATAGGATACTCACCCCATACGATTAAACAAGGGCTGAATATTCTAAAACAGCAAACCAAAGGTATATTATAAGAACTAAAAATATCCTCGCATTTTTTCTAAAATAAATTCAGGACAACGTACAGGTCTTTTTGTATTCTGGTTAATAAATGCTAAATCTGTACTACCTGAGGTAAGGAGCTTACCATCGGTATTATGAACGCTGTATGTTATATGTATGCGTGTAACAGGTAATTCTGTAATACATGCTTCTACCAATAACAAATCATCATAGTATGCAGGAGAATGAAACTGACAGTTCAGGTTGAGTACGGGCATAAATATCCCATTTTTTTCAATAAAAGCATACGTGATGCCTATGCCCCTTAATAGTTCTACCCTGGCTACTTCAAAATACTGTGCATAATTACCATAGTATACAATGCCCATTTGGTCTGTTTCTGCATAGCGCACACGTACCTGTGTGGTGTTTCGTATCATGGTTAATCTACAATAGCAATTACTTTCAGTTCAATGGCAATAGGAGTAGGAAGCGCATTAATTTCAATAGTAGTGCGGGTAGCCTGTACATCTTTGAAATACTCTGCATAGAGCTTATTGTAGATAGGAAAATCTGCTTTCATATTAGTTAAAAAAACAGTTACATCTACGATATTTTCCCATTTTGAACCTGCGGCTTCTAATATATTTTTTACGTTCTTAAATACTGAATGACATTGAGCTTCTATATCATAACTTATAATGTTTCCTTGTTCATCTAACTCTACACCTGGAATTTTTTTTGTGCCTTTTTCCCTAGGTCCTACGCCTGATAAAAATAAAAAATTACCTACTCTTCTTGCATGAGGATACGCACCCACAGGTTCAGGAGCATTGTCTACATGAATAATGTTTTTCTCTGTCATACAACAAAGATATAAAAAGATAACATTTTACTTTGTATTTTTGAGTAAAAATATGGACAATTCGTTAGCTGTAAAGCATCTGACCAAATCCTATTCAGGAAAAACCGTTTTGCAGGATATTAGCATTGAATTTATTAAGGGCAAAGTAAATATGGTTATAGGTGCAAGCGGAAGTGGTAAAAGTACTCTGTTCAAGTGTTTGGTAGGCTTAACCGAACCTGATAGTGGTGAGATACTATATCACGGTAAAAGTCTTACAGCTATGGATTATGAGGAAAAAAAAGAAATCAGACAGCAGATAGGCATGCTCTTTCAGGGAGGGGCTTTGTTTGACTCTTTGAGTGTAGGTGAGAATATTGCTTTTCCGTTACGAATGTTCAGTAAAATGACTAAAAACGAAATTAAAGAAAGAGTAGCATTTTGCTTGCAAAGAGTAAATATGCCAGGTATAGAAGAAAAATATCCGTCTGAACTTAGTGGAGGTATGCGCAAACGTGTAGGCATAGCCCGTGCTATTGCCTTAAATCCGCAATATCTCTTCTGTGATGAACCTAACTCTGGACTAGACCCTTTAACTAGTATTCTTATTGACGAACTGATACAAGAAATTACAGAAGAGTTTCACATGACGACTATTGTCAATACACATGATATGCACTCTGTCTTAGAAATTGGGGATAAAATTGTGTTTATTCATGAAGGTAAAAAACACTGGGAAGGAAATAAATATGAACTTCGTACAGCCGAAGAGGAAATTATTAAAAAATTTGTATTTGCATCTAAAAGAGAATAAACACAAATGTATTATGCAATAGCTGTAAATATACTTTATCAATACCCTTTGAGTTGAGAAAAAATTTCTATGTTTGTATTATGAAAAAAGTAGATATTCATGCCCATATTTTACCTGAGACTTGGGAAGATTTGAAGCAAAAATTTGGCTACGGTGGATTTATTCAGATAAAACACACAGAAAAAGGTAAAGCCGAAATGATACGTGATGATGGGCGTTTTTTTAGAGCTATAGAAGAGAACTGTTGGAATCCCGAGGCGATTCTAGAAGATATGGATAAAGATAATGTACGTATCAAGGTTTTATGTACTGTACCTGTTCTATTTAATTATTGGGCAAAACCTGAACATACTTTTGAATGGTGTCGTTTTTTGAATGACCATTTATGCCAAGTAGTAGAAGCATATCCACAACGGTTTATAGGATTGGGAACGCTCCCTATGCAAAACATAGATTTGGCTATTAAAGAAATGGAACGCTGTAATGCACTGTTAGGTATGCCCGGTGTAGAGATAGGTTCTAATATTAACAATAAGAACCTTGATGACCCTGAATTTTATCCGTTCTGGGAAGCCGCACAGGATTTGAATGTAGCCATTCTCGTTCACCCTTGGGAAATGATGGGCGAAAAAAGCATTCCCAAGTACTTTTTACCTTGGTTAGTGGGTATGCCCGCAGAAACTTCAAGGGCTATATGCTCTATGATATTTGGTGGAATACTTGATAAATTCCCAAAGCTAAAAGTGATGTTTACTCATGGCGGAGGGGCTTTTCCTTTCACATTAGGACGCATAGACCATGGATTTAAAGCTAGACCCGATTTATGTGCCGTGAACATCAAAAATGCTCCAAGTACCTATTTGGACAAGTTTTATATAGACTCCATTACCCATGACGAAGAAGCCTTACGCTACCTGATTCAACTGTTTGGTAGCAAAAAAATAGCTTTTGGAACAGATTATCCTTTTCCACTAGGAGATTTAGAACATGGTAAAATGATAGAGAACATGGACGACCTCTCTCCTTCTATCAAAGAAGATTTGTTCGCCAACACTGCTTTTGAATTTCTTGGAGTAAAAAAATCTAACTATTTCTAAACCATGAGGATATTCCAACGCGGACTGATGATAACCATAGAACGTGTAAAATCTTACACAGAAGTATCTCAGCAAAACACTACTTTGTTAAGTCAAAACTATAAAAAAGACCCTCTTAAAAATTACACACAACAAATACAAAATTTATTTGAAAAAACTAAAAACAGTGTTAAATCTTTGTATTCAAAATTTGTCATTATTTGGGATATAGAACCTGAAATTGATTATACCATTGCTTTTGCAAGAACTTTAGCAAAAAACATATCTGCAAGCTATTTTAATGGTGTATTAGCCGAGCTTAAAATCGTTTTTATAGATAAAATACAAAAAAATAATCTACAATCTTTGTATCGTAGTCAATTCTCTCTTATCCCTGCCGCAGGAGGTTTGGTATACAATGACAGAAAAGAAACTTTACTCATCTATCGTAAAAACAAATGGGATTTGCCCAAAGGCAAAATAGAAGCCCATGAACCTACCAACGAATGCGCTATAAGAGAAGTATGCGAAGAAACAGGAATTAAAGAAGTACAGATTATAGAAAAATTAGCTACTACTTATCACGAGTATATGTTGAATGACAAACCTATACTTAAAAAAACAGAATGGTTTTTAATGAAAAGTGATTATCAAGGAGCATTTGAACCACAACTCATAGAAGATATTACAGAAGTAACATGGAAATTTTTATCCTATACTCAAATTGAAGAGCTAGAAACTTATCCACTTATCAAATACGTATTAAAAAAAGGACTGAAAAGAATAATGTAAAAAAGCGAAACATTATTTTGTTTCGCTTTATACTTTTTAATATACAATGAGCTTTTGTGTGATAATTTTGTCTGTAAATCTTACAGTTACACTATAACAACCTGAACTTAATTGTACAGGGACACGCATTTGTGTATTTTCAAAGAATATTCCTGCATTTTCTTGATGATATAAAGTTTTGCCGCTCATATCTGTAAGAGTAATGTTCATTATTTTTTCTGTATCTCCTTGATATGTAAGTATAATAGCATCATTATACCTTGCAGGATTTGGATAAACAAGAAGTGTATTATTTTCTTTGTTTTCAAGTATTTTCGTTTTGATATTTGAATATCTAATCTTTCCATCTTTATCTACTAATTTAATACGATAGTGCATTTCTTTATTAAATACAGGGTAATTATCTACAAATATGTTAGAACCATTCAAACCTTGTACAGAACCTATCTCTTCAAAAAATCCTTTCACATCTCTTTCTACATAAACTTGGTGATTTAACATATACTCATCTAACCAAAAAGCCAATTGTATTTTATTATACTCTGATTTTACATGCTCTAAAATGGGATTATCTAATGGGAAGGCTACGCAAGGCCCCCCTGTACTACAAGAACGAAATTCAATATCATCAAGTGCAAAGTCATTACCCCCTAAATAGGTATTAAGATTAGTAACGCAAATATTAGCACTTGTACTAGACCCTGAGTGCCAAAATACTTCATAATACTTCCAAGAACAAATAGTATTAAATGTAAAAGTAGCACAAGGATTAGATGCAGGTGTACCGTTTATAGAAATAGAAAACTGGGGTGCATCTCCGCATACAGCGCACACATTCATACCCCAGAATGAAAAACGATACCAAGTATTAGTAGCTACTGTCATATTTTGACACCATACATTTGTAATACTTGGCGCTCCATTTACTATCATATAGTTTCCTGTACCTGAGGTATGGTCACCTGTTGTACAAAACAAACCATGTACCGCACTGCCCGAAGTAGCAATAGAATACTCACCTTCTACGTAGCAACTTGTAGGGTTGTAGGTATAAGATGTAGCAAAACCTGTATTACCTGCACTAAAATTACCATTGACAACCAAATTAGCGCCCCCACATTGAGCAAATAGGCTAAGTGCTGTGGCACATAAACCAAAAATAAATAAAACTATTCTCATAACACCTAAATTAAAAGTTAAACTAAATTTGTTGAATAGTACGTATTAAGTACCTTTAAATGAGTTATACTTATATTCTCTGAATAAGGTTTCACTTTTTTGGAAAAATAACATAAAATTTATCAAGCTATCAGCGGAGAATCGTGTTATCAGGATATAAAAAGTCTGGTATTTATATTTTCTGTGTATCTTTGTAGGTAATGTTAAATTTAGAGGAAGTACAACACCTTGCCAATATAGAAATTATTGCACACCAGATTGTGGAAGGATTTATTACAGGTTTGCATAAAAGCCCCTATCACGGGTTTTCTGTGGAATTTGCCGAACATAGACAATACAATACAGGAGAAAGCACCAAAAATATAGACTGGAAAGTATATGCAAGAACGGACAAACTCTTTGTCAAAAAATTTGAAGAAGAAACCAATTTAAGATGTCAAGTTATTTTGGATATAAGCAATTCTATGCGTTATCCCAACACAACACAAAACAAACTTCGTTATGGTGCATATTTAGCCGCAAGTTTAATGTATCTACTTGTAAAACAAAGAGATGCCGTAGGTTTAACCTTGTTTGATGAGCAAATTCATCTGCACACTCATCAGAAATCTACCAATACGCACCTACGGAATATGTTCCTTAAAATAGACCAAGTTTTACAAGCAAGTGCTAATCAAGCCAAAACACATGCCGTATCTGTATTACATCAAATTGCAGAAAAAGCACATCGCAGGGCTATGGTAGTTATTATTTCAGATTTGTTTGATAATATAAGTCAAAGTGAAGAAATATTCAGTGCCTTAAAACACCTTAAACACAACAAACATGATGTAGTTATTTTTCACGTATTAGACAAGAAAACAGAATTAGATTTTGATTTTACTACCGCCCAAATGATATTTAAAGATGTGGAAACAGGTCAAGAAATAAAAGTGCAAACCAATCAAGTAAAAGAAGTATACAAAAGTGCTATTCAAGAATACAAACAAAAGCTAATGTACAAATGCGGGGAATACAATATTGATTTTAATGCCATTGATATAGCAGAACCTTTTGAAAATGCGTTAAGAAAATTTTTGGTTAAGCGAACCAGGTGGGGCTAATATTTTTTCTGCCTAATCTTCCAAAATAAAGGTACATGGCTATTGCAGAAAATAATACTATCATAGCGGAAAAAGGTCTTTGTGAAGGCAGTCCCTCGGCAAACAGTCCCGTTACAAAAGCCTCTAAAAATCCTGCTATGACTAACCATAATGCACAAATCATTGCCATTTTAACGGCATCAAAACCATATTTACGCATAACGTCTCTACGAGTATAATTGCCTGGAAAAAGTAACTTCCAACCGAGCATAAAACCAATAGCACAGCCAAAAACAATCATAGTTAGTTCTATAGTGCCGTGTATCATGATGGTAAGCCAAAAATCCAAAATAATATCATGACGGTAGAAAACATGAAAAAAACATCCTACCATAATAGCATTAGAGATAAGAAAATACAATGTACCAAGACATGCGGTTAATCCCAATATAAAGCCCCGCAGAAGTACAGTTATATTATTAAACATAATTTGAGCAAAAGGTAGAAACTTGTACTTGTCGGCATATACTGCAAACGGTTTCTTTAAACTGATATTTTTCTCGGTCATTCGTACATAATAAGTTCCCATAACGTTATTTTCATAACTTTTATGTATTTCACAAGCCCAGAATCCAAGAATGCTGAAGAGAACAAATATAGCCGCCGATATCCAGAAATAAATTCTGTATGTTCTGAACAGTTGCGGACCTGAATACAGAAAAAAACGCTTTATTTTGAACCATGTCAACCTTGGTATCTGATAAATAACCCCATGTGTTTCACTGATAAGACGGGCTAGATATAATGTAATCCGTTCGTTTGGAAAATTAGCCGTAGCATAAGCATAATCAGTAGCAACTGCACGATATAAATCTGTAATCTGACGTATTTCTTCTTTACTTAATCCTGTATTTCCATTAGCTCTTTGGGTAAGTTTTTCTAACTGTACCCAATCTGGCCGCCTTTTATCAACAAACTGAATAAAATTCATGTCTACAAAACGCAAATGTATAAAATTAAAAATAATTTTGTAATATTGCGGCAAGAAAAATGTTAGCACCAATTCTATAAACCGACACAACGTAAACAAACAGTATGAAAGAAATCGAAAAAATCAAATTCATTTGCGGACTGACATTAGTTTCATTCGCAATTCTTGGTGGACTAATTTTCTACCTTGAAAGTTTTAAAATTCTAAAAGAAATATTGAATGACTACGACTTGTCATACATATTTAGACAAGGTTCTGGAGCAGGTTCAGGTGCATCACACACACCAATCTTTTTAGGACTTTGTGGACTTGCAGGTGCATATCTATTGGCTTCTGTTAGACCAAGCAAGACCGAAACCAAAATAGAAGTTAGTCCTGAACAACCCACAAGCCAAATATTAAAATGATTGGAACTTGTAAACTATGTTGTAAAGAAAAGGAATTGAGACATTCTCATATTCTCCCAGAATTTATGTATCAAAACTTATATGATGCTTCTCCGAAAAGATTTTACACTCTAAATGTTGACCTTGACAATTCAGATAATTCTAAAAGAAAAATTGAACAAAAAGGAATTCGAGAATATTTGTTGTATGGCGACTGTGAGGTTCAACTAAGCAAATATGAGAATTATGCTGCTGAGACGATTTACGCTAAAAATTTAGGCAATAAAGCAACTATTAAAAAAGCAAATGAAACTCCTGACCAACAATATTTCACCTACGAGTATGAAGGTTTCTCATATTCTGACTTTAAACTTTTCTTGCTTTCATTACTTTGGCGTGTAATAATTTCAAAGTCATTTAATACACCAGAAGTTGACGAAAAAATTGTTGAACAACTTAGGCTCGCAGTGCATAAACAAGACCCACTTGACTTTGACGACTTTGGTTGCTTATTGCAAGTCATTAAATATAATAAGGGACAAATTGCAGGTGGATTTATCCTTGACCCTTTTCTGACAAAGAATGAAAACAACCCAATTTTAAATATCTTAATTGACGGTTTTATGTATAGTTTCTATCTTAACTCAAAACAACTACCATCAGACAAAAAAGACTTCTTCTTAAAAAAGGACGGAACAATGGTAATTTTAGGCAGAGTGCTTTTTACTGATAAGGGACTATTTGAAAGAATAAAAGCAGCGTTTGACTTCTTTAAAACCATAAAGAAATGAGAAGAAGAACTGGTGCTAACACGGGTTTGGCAAAAGTGGCGGTTCAGTGCTCCGCAGACACATTTGTGGTTAATCAAAGTTTGGTTCTCCGCATCAACATTTGTGCTAAAAATCCGCCACTACGCCAAGCCGCAAAACGTTATAAGCCATTTAAAAAGACAGAAAACAAACGATTTGACCGAAATTTTTTGTAAATTTGAAAAGAATTAAAGACTGAGAGATATGTTTAACACAATAGAAATAGACAGAAATAACCTGACCATAATGGGTGTAAAATTTTCAGACTTGAAAACGCTTGAAAGCACCGCAAACGCTTTGGGAAGCAATATGTTTGAAGGATTTAAACCCACACCAAAAGGAATTGAAATCATAAGGGACTATGTAACAGGAAAAATAACGCTAACAGAACTTGTGTCATTGGCCAAACAAAAATCCTATGTCTAATTCCTACAAATACATAGACCCTGACTACACTTACACTGACCCCAAGACAGGACTTTTAAGAAATATACAAGACATTAGCGACCCAGATGTATTGCTCTTTGTTGAGAGCGGTGCTGTAACCAAACGACTACAAGAACTTTACGAAAACCCTATAAAAATCAAAGGTATTGACAGCCTTTTTGAAATTCACAGACATCTATTTCAAGACATTTACGTTTGGGCAGGTAAAAAGCGGACAGTTGAAATTAGCAAAGACGGCAAACAGTTCTTCCCTACTTCACACTTTGACAAGGCTTTCAGATACATTGACCAATTAATTGTTGAGTTCAAGAAAATTCCGAAAGACAATAAAAAACTGCTTGCCGAGAAATTGGCGGAAATATTAGATAACGTCAACTATTTACACCCATTCAGAGAAGGAAACGGACGAACACAAAGAGAGTTTTTACGACTGTTGGCTTTAGAAAAAGGCTTAACACTAAATCTCAACCCGCCAGACAACAAAAGTGTTTACGAACGATATATGAAAGGCACAATTGAAAGTGATGTGCAGACTTTGACAGAATTGATTTTTGAACTAATTAGCACGAATAACAAATAGAAAAACGGCTTATAACACGGATTTTGCGTCAGGCGGGGTGACACTTCGGCAAGCTCAGTGCAGTGCGTGCAAACTTGGAGCTCTGTACCTCAAATCAAGTGTAGTGCTGGTTGACAGTTTTGTGCTCCGAAACCCGCCCGAACGCAAAGCCCGAAAACGTTGGCGGTAATTTTAAACGACACGACAAACAAGAAATTACAAAATGAATTGGGTAGCAATTTTCAACCGACTATTTGAAATAATAAATACGCAAGGCGACACTTACTATGGTGGGACACGCTTTCTTAATACAATTAGAGAAGTGAACTACGCTGTTCCAAATTATACGACATACATTCAACAGAGACAAGAGCAAGGAAAAAGCACCAGCAGACGTGATTATTACTTTGACTTGTTTATGGAACAGCCCGAAAACGATAGAAGACAAATAACCTTA
>CALIZB010000157.1 GCA_938028625.1 uncultured Bacteroidia bacterium
ATTGCGGCGTATTATTCCAAAGCTAAAGGCGAACAGCTCGCAAAAGTAACCGTTACTGAAAAAAAATATGTCATCAAACCCAAAGGCTATGACTTTGGCAAAGTAAAAGTACTTAAAGAACAAATTATTCTTGTAGAACCTAAACTACCTTCATCAAATTAACAGAAATACATTATTTTTGTATCTATGATTTATATTGCTAATCCTATTTATGATTCTGTCTTTAAATACATGTTAGAAGACGAGGGCGTTGCCAAACGCTTTATAGGTATCATTATAGGTAAAAAAATCACTAAAATTAAACTTTTGCCGCAGGAAAAAACCTACCAAAAAGAAAAAACACTAATTGTTATTCAAAGATTAGATTTTGTAGCTGAGATTGTAGAGGAAAATGGCAAAAAATCCAAAGTTTTGATAGAAATTCAAAAATCTAATAAAAGTTATCATGCAGACCTAATTAGATTTAGAGGATATTTAGCACAACAATATCAAAAAGATGATCTACCGATTATTACCATATACATATTAGGGTTTAATTTAGAAGATTTAGAAAGCCCTGCAGTATACGTTGCACCTGAATGTAAAGATCTTTATTACGAAAAGCCGATAGACAAAAAACCTGAATTTGTAGACAGACTGACACATGGTATGTATGTTATACAGGTTCCAAGGTTAAAGCCTGTACTTAAAAATAAACTCACTCAGTTATTAGATTTGTTTAATCAGGAATATAGATTAAGTACAAAAGTACCCGGAAACAGGACGTTGAACGTTCCATATTTGCCAAAGGATAAGGAAATACAAGCTATATTAAAACGATTAGAAAAAGCAAATGCAGACGAAGCATTAAGAGAAAAGATTAGTGATGAAGAGTTTGCGGACATGGCCTATGAAGAGATGTTTGGTTCATTAGATAGAAAAGTCATTGTATTGCAAAAAAGAGCAGAGAGTGCAAAGAAAAAACTACGAAAAACTCAACAAGAATTAGAACATAAAAATCAAGAATTAGAAAAAGAAAGACAGCAAACAGAACAAACTAATCAAAAATTGAGGGAAACCGCAATGTTGTTAAAGTCATTAGGAGTACCTATAAAGCAAATATCAGAAAAAACAGGATTAAGCATAGCTGAAATTGAAAAATTGTAAGAATTAAACTTTGTTATACCTTTAAAGACGGTTTTTTAACTATCTTTGTACATGCAAAAGTTGTTTTTTGTATTTTTTATTGTATTCCTGCTCCTCAAAAATATTTCTGCACAAAACCTCTTGTATATACAGGAAAAAACCTGTAACAGTCAGTTTTTTGCTGTTTCAAAAAAAACAAATGTTCAAAACCTGTTTCAGAACTATCCCAACAGCACATTTGAACTATCATACCAAAAACAAAGTCCCGCAGGTATGCACGTATGCTATCAACAGAAGTACGAGAATTATCCTATTTTTTATGCTACATTAAAAATTAACTATGACTTATCGCAAAATTGCACTTCTATTCTATCCAATGCGGTAAAAAATCTTCAACCTGTAACATACAATTTTTCAAAAAAGCACTTGGCAACTATGAACATTCCTATTCATAATCAACAAAATCTTATTCAACAAGTTACAGAAGGTTTTATACAAAGCTCTGATAGCACAATTATGCCCATTTTTAAGGTTGACCTTCGTGCAAATGGTGTTAGCGAAACATACTATGTAGATACACATACATTGGAAATAATTTACAAAACAGATAATCGCGTCTTTTTTATGCAAAAAACTCACACTGATACAACAGGTTTTGTATTTTACCCTGACCCATTAACAAGTTCAGGAAACACTTACGGTAGCTGTGGTACAAATTGTACAGATAATTCAGATGCGAATAATCCATTTCTTGAAGGACAACGTAAAGAAGTGAAGTTAAAAGGTATCACTTACAATAACATTATTCACAAATTTGAACTCAAAGGACCTTATGTAGAAATCATGGATTTAGGCATTCCCGTAGATACCCTAGCACAGAGCAGTACAGGAAAATTCAACTATACAAGAAATCAGCAAGGTTTTGAGCAAACTAACGCATATTACTATATTGACCGTATGCAAAGGTATGTGCAGTGTCTTGGTTTTATGAATATCGGAAACCGTCCTGTGCGTGTAGATGCACACTACGGGGGTGCGGATAACAGTTTTTATATACAACCTTCCGTTAGTGGCACAGCAGGAGATATTCATTTTGGTACAGGGGGTGTAGATGATGCCGAAGATATGGACGTAATCATTCATGAATATGGACATGCATTGAGTAATGAAGCCAGTCCAAATTCTAATACAGGTTCACAACGTATGGCAATAGATGAAGCTATTGGAGATTATTTTGCTTCTTCGCTTTCGCGTGCTATGTATCCGTATAGTGCTTGGTATAATGTATTCAATTGGGACGGACATAACACCTTCTGGTCAGGTAGAGTAACCAACTCTAACAAAAAATATCCTACTAACATCACAGGAAATATTTATGCCGATGCACCTATTTTCTCTTCTGCACTCATGGATATACACACAGATTTAGGCACTTCTAAAACAGATAGATTAGTTTTACAAATGCTCTACGGACTTACAAACAACATGTCTATGCAAGATGCCGCTATGTTACTTATTCAAGCTGATTGTAGTTTATTTGGGGGAGCATACTTTAATACCATAAAAACGCATTTAGTCAATAGAGGGCTTATTCCTGAAACAACTACACAGCCTACGGGTTGTTCTAATGTAGTCTTAAATACCTGTACCTTTGATGAGATTACAGATATTAAGCCTGAAAAACCTATACTCACCAATAATACCTTAAAAATATATCCTAATCCTGCAAAAAATTATTTTAACCTTGAACTTTCTCAACCTTTTCAATTATGCCATGTTAAAATTCTCAACATATTAGGTCAAACAGTTTTTGAACAGCACTACAATACTCAAACTACCATTAAAATAGATTTTTCTCTACCTTCGGGAATGTATCTTGTACAGTGTTCTACTACCTATCAGAGTTATTCTACACCTTTAATTATTGAATAATTCAACAATTTTTGTGCAAAATACTAATAATCATTATTTTTGCTGAATGTATCATTTGGCTGAAGTAATTTTACCTACACATTTACAAGATAGCTTCACATATCTTATTCCTGAGGAGTGGAAAGAACACGTAGCCATAGGTAAAAGAGTTCTTGCGCCTTTTGGTAAAAACCGAACCCTTACAGGACTGATTTACAAAACCCATTATACAGAAGAATTACCTAAATATACCATTAAACCCATAAAGGAAGTTCTTGATGAGGAAGTACTCATTGATGAAAAGCAAATTCAACTTTTTGAGTTTATTGCTAATTATTACTGCTGTACGTTGGGCGAAGTATTTCAGGCGGCTTTACCTGCTAATTTTAAGCTCAAATCCAAGCTCATGGTGCAGATGCACCCATTTTTTGACGGAGACCTAGCAGGATTAGATGAAAAAGACTTGTTACTGTTAGATTTCATCATGCAGCACGCCCCCACAGAATATGCAGATATTCCCAAAAAAGTTGACATAAAAAACATTCATGGACGCTTAAAATATCTACGAGAACGGGAAATTATTGTGGTTTACAGCATTATTGAAGAGAACTATCGTGCCAAAATGATACCTTTTGTAGAAGTCCACCCTAACATTGACCTTAATACACAAGGATTAGCCATTTTTGATAGCCTTAAAAATGCTCCTAAACAAAATGACCTTTTTATGATTATTGTACAGCACCATCTACGCAAAACTCCACTCCCACAAAAAAATGCCATAGAACTAGCAAAATCTAATCTTACAGCGCTCAAAGCGCTTATCGAAAAAGGTTTAGTAATAGTCAAAGATGTCCGCCAGGATAGAAATTTACAACAACTTGGAAAAGTAGAACTACCTAACTTTAACCTTAAACCCTCTCAACTTAATGCCCTCAATGAAATTGATACTGAATTTGCCAAAACAGACGGTTTACCTGTATTACTGCACGGCGTTACAGGAAGCGGAAAAACGCAGGTCTACATTGAAACTATCAAAAAGTACATTGCTATGGGCAAACAAGTGCTTTTTCTTTTACCTGAAATTGCCCTTACTAAGCAAATTATTCAACGTTTAATGGCAAATTTTGGAGAGTCACAAGTAGGAGTATATCATTCTCGTTTCTCGGATAATGAGCGTATAGAAATATGGAACAAAGTAAAACAGGGACAGTTTAAACTCATTATTGCTGTCCGTTCAGGTATATTTTTACCTTTTCAAAATTTGGGTTTAATCATTATTGATGAGGAACATGAAAGCACCTTCAAACAACATGAACCCAATCCGCGCTACCATGCAAGGGACGTGTCACATATATTAGCCAAACTTCACAGTGCAAAACTTATTTTTGGTTCGGCTACGCCTTCTATGGAAACCTATCACAATGCCATGCTCAACCGCTACAAAAAAGTAGATATGCACGTCAGAATTTCTGAACATGGCATGCCTGAGGTTATTCTTGTAGATATGAAAAAAGAACGCAAAGACAGAAACCTTGAAAAATACACACCTGAACAACAAAAAGTCGCTAATTTTTATTCTGACACCTTGCTTAATGCCATAGAAGAGTGCTTACAACAAAAAAAGCAAGTTATTCTTTTTCAAAATCGTAGGGGATATGCACCTATGATGGAATGTATGGCATGCGGACATGTAAATATGTGTCAACACTGTGATATTTCGCTTACTGTACATAAAAATGAACGTAAACTCAAATGCCATTATTGTGGCTATCAAGAATTTATACCTTTACATTGCCCTAATTGCGACAGTACAGACTGGCGTCAGGTAGGCATAGGTACGGAACGTATAGAACAAGATATACAAACTTTATTTCCTGAAGCACGCATTGCACGTATGGACTTGGATACCACGCGCGGCAAAAACAACTATATCAAAATTATTACAGACTTTGAACAACAAAAAACGGATATACTCATTGGTACACAAATGGTATCCAAAGGATTAGATTTTGAAACCGTAGGTGTGGTAGGAGTTATTGACGCAGACCAAATGTTACGATACCCTGATTTTAGAGCCTCTGAAAGAGCTTTTCAAATGCTTACCCAAGTTAGTGGAAGAGCAGGACGTGGAAGTGAAACAGGCAAAGTCATTCTGCAAACCCTTAATCCTAAACACCCCGTTTTGACTATGCTTATTCAACATCAGAACAAAGAATTTTATGATACAGAATTGGAAAACCGTCAAAAATCTTTTTATCCCCCATTCTGTCGTTTAATTTTTTTAGAACTTCGCAATAAAGATAAAGAAAAGCTCATAAAACAAGCACAGTTGCTTGCGCAAATGCTCAAACCCACTTTCGGAGATTTTTTACTCGGTCCAGAATTTGCGCTTATTCCAAGAGTAAAAAATGAATATCACATGAATATCCTTCTTAAAGTAGATAAAAATAAATCTATTACTGCCGCAAAACAGGTTATTTTAGGTAGTATTCGTACTTTTTATGAACAGGAAGAGCACAAAAAAACTCGTATTGTCATTAACGTAGACCCTGCATAAGATGGGTTTAATGTAAGCAAACCGCAGAGTAAAGGCTTCCTATAATCAAGCCCGTATCATGCACTCTTATCCGTTTTTTCTTTATTTTTGTTTATGCAAAACCAAGAGATTATTAAATCGCTCTCTCTTATCATAGACGGATTAGAAATACTTAACGAAAATTCTTTTCGTATAAAAAATTATGAAAAAGCACTACGAAAAATAGAGAGTACTACCGATAATATATTTGAATGCTACCAAACAGGACAGTTAGAAAGTTTAGATTTAGGTAAAAGTATCACAGACCAACTTAAAACATATTTTACCACTCAAAAATGGGCTATATTAGATGAGATTCGCACTCAAATTCCTGAATCGGTATTAGAAATGCTTAAAATTAAAGGTTTAGGTGCAAAAAAAATCGGGTTTTTATGGAGAGAGTTGGGTATTTTATCCACAGAAGAGCTACTCTCAGCATGCCAACAAAATAAACTCGTTTCCATTAAAGGCTTTGGAGATAAAACACAACAAAATATCATAAACAGCATAGAATTTTTACAAAAACAACAAGGTAAAATACGCTATAATCAGGCATTAGAGTATCAAAATGAGATTATAGATAAAATAAAAAACTGCCCTTTTGTGATACAAATAGAACCCACCAAAGAACTCTGCAGAAAAGTAGAAATTATTGATGTTTTGAGTTTTATTATATCAACAGATAAAGTTAATCAAGTTTTTACGTGGTTAGATAGTACATTTGCAAATAAAGATACATACTTCTCTACTCCAAACTATTGGAAAGGTACATATCAACAGATATCATTAGAGATATTTTTAGTTAGTCCTAATGAGTTTGTAAAAAAACAATTTATGCTTACAGGTTCTACACAACACGTATTATATTTTTGGGATAAAATTTTAGGTGCAGATATTCAAAGTGAAGAGAGTATTTATGCAAGTCATGATTTACCATTTATTCCGCCCGAATTAAGAGAAGATATACATGTTTTACAGAATACTATTCTATGGAAGAACATAGACAATCTTGTAAAAATAGAGCATCTTAAAGGTACAATACATAATCATTCTAACTATTCTGATGGATTAAATACTATACAAGAAATGGCAGAAATAGCAAAAAATATATGGAAATGGGAGTATTTAGTATTGTGCGACCATAGTAAAAGTTCTGCTTTTTATGCTAATGGTATGTACGAAGATAAGGTAAAAAAACAATGGAAGGAAATTGACGAATGGAATAACAAAAATTCTGATTTTTACATATTCAAAGGCATAGAATGCGATATTTTGCCTGACGGCAGTTTAGATTATGAAGATAGTTTCAGGCAAGGATTTGAGGTAGTCGTGGCATCTGTCCATCAGAACTTAAAAATGGATAAAAATAAAGCTACGGAACGTTTGCTTAAAGCCATAGAACACCCGCATACAAATATACTCGGACATCTGACAGGCAGATTGTTATTGAGTAGAGAAGGTTATCCTGTAGATTATGAGGCTATCATTGATGCCTGTGCTAAATACAACGTTGCCATAGAACTCAATGCCAATCCTTATCGCTTAGATATAGACTGGCGATGGATACCATACTGTACTAAAAAGGGGGTATGGGTTAGTATAAACCCTGATGCACATAGTATAAATGGGTATGAAGATACCATCTACGGCGTATATGCCGCGCGTAAAGGAAAACTATTAAAAGAACACACTTTAAATGCGCTTTCTCTAAAAGAATTTAGGCAGTGGTTATCAGAGCAACATTCTAAAAGAACAAGATTAAATATAGCGTAGTTGTTTCTTAATCTTGATTGTTAGATTTTTTGATTTTCAAGTCAGATGCTTTAAGTGTAAAATCCCATAATAATTTGCCTTCGGCATTATAACATTCCATTTTCATGGTTCTGTTTTCACCTACACCTGAAAATCTTAGCATGCCAAAATTTTGTTCTTGTATCAATGTACCAGGTATTCTTTGATCGTTTTTAAATTCAGTACTGGTTTCTTTTACTACGTGTATGCTAGAGGTGAGCGGAGAAGAGGTAAAATCATATAATGGATAAAAACCACCTATTTCTTTGCGTAATAATTCTGCATGATGCCTATCTCCTGTTAAAAATACAACTCCTTCAATGTTGTTTTCTTTAATAAAGTTAATAATTTTTTCTCTTTCGTAGCGGTACAAGTTAAAAGACTCTTTGTCTGTTTTTTCATTGATAAACTGTCCACCTACACAGACTATTTTAAAGGGTGCGCTGCTGTTGAGCAAACTATTTTTCAACCACTCTAACTGTTCTTCACCGAGCTGTGTTTTATGGGGTCCATCTTTCATATTTGACGGTGAGCGGTAGAAACGATCATCTAACATAAAGAAGTCTATATCGCTGTATGTAAATCTGTAAAATATACCTGGTGCATTGGGCAGACCATACTGTTGTTTGGGAAAAAACATTTTAAATACTTCCAAGGTAACATTTTTGAAAGGATTAGAAATATCAGCGTCATTAGGTCCGTAGTCATGGTCATCCCATATACCGTAGTGGTGTCCTGTACGGAGTAAGCGTTGTAAATCTGATTGAGAACGTGTGTGTGTATAACGATACAAAATACCTGTTCTGCTACCAAAATCAGCTTGACGAGTATAGGTATTATCTCCAATCCAAAGCATAAGGTCGGGTTTTTTATCGGCTATGCTATTGAATATTTTATCCGAAGGTAGTCCATAACCTTTTCCATAGCGGTCATATTTGGGTTCATTGATGTATACACAAGAACCAAAAGCTACTGTAAAATCAGGTGGGTCTTTACGATACCACCATACATCTTGGGTTTTGAAGTATAAGGGTTCGGCAAATTTTATGACTTTTTTGTTCACTATAACCTGATATTCGTATATGTTACCTGGTTCTAATAAACTAATCACAAAAGTAGCAACATTAAAATCTTCTGCTTTCGTAAACTGTGCGGCAGTAGTAACAGCAGAATCGGGTTTTCCTTTTCTCCAGTATTGTATTTTTACTTCGGCAGGTTCTGTGGTCTGTAACCATATTGCAGTCTCTCTACATTCGGTGTATGCTGCCATAGGTCCTGAGAGTACAGTAGCTTCATTTTTAGTTGTTTTTTGGGCAAATGCCGCATATATCAACAGAACAAATAGAATGGCTATCAATAATTTTTTCATAATTATAACTTGATGATTTATTTTTACAACTCGGTGTTTTGTTTTTTTAACTTGTTGGTTGCAAATGTAAAAACAAATTTAATGCTTTGCAAAAAAATCTTATTTTTTTATTTTTGTACCATGTATAGAATAGGTACAGCGATATTGTTTTTATATGTATGCGCGCATTATGCCCAAGCACAAATAGAACAAAACAATATCAAAAATCATGTTACTTATCTTGCTTCGGATAAACTAAAAGGGCGGGGGACAGGCGAAAAAGGCGAGCAGTTAGCCGCAGAATATATCATAAAACACTTCAAAAGTCTGAAACTTATTCCCAAAGGGGATAAAAACACCTATCTGCAAGAATTTTCTTTTGTAGAAGGCATTATACAGGAAGCTACGGTTATTCGCATCAACCAGAACAAAAAAACTGCATGGCAGGATAAAAAAGATTTTTTTGTATTACCTTTCAGTGCAAGCAATGAATACAACCTGCGCACCCTCCATTTTGAAGAAGTAAACGAGGGTATCATAGCCCCAAAATTTCAGAGAGATGATTATGCAGGCAAAAATGTTATGGGCAAAGTAGCTGTTATCTATACCTTTCCTGAAAAAGAACTTAACCCGCATGATGAACTTAGTGAATACTATTCACTCAAAGAACGGGCAAAAATTGCTCAAGATAAAGGGGCTGTAATGGTGTTTTTCACTGACAGACAAGGTAAAAACAGTTTTTCAGAACTGCCTAAAACTAATCCCAAAGCACAATTTTTGCGCATACCTGTCCTGTGGCTTTCTTATGAAATGTATCAAGATATAAAAAAACAGCCTGTTACGGACTTTTACCTTAAAACCAGCATTAAACCTAATGAAATGAAAGGCAAAAATGTAGTGGCTTATTTAGATAATCAAGCACCTTACACTGTGGTTATAGGCGGGCATTACGACCATCTAGGACTAGGACATCATCACGGTTCATTAGACCCCAATCCAAAAAATAAAATTCATAACGGCGCAGACGACAACGCATCAGGTACAGCAGGGGTACTAGAATTAGCACGCTATTTTGCTACCAATAATCGTAAAGAAAATTTTAATTTTTTGTTTATCGCATTTTCAGGTGAAGAATTAGGTTTGTTTGGTTCAAATTATTATACAAAAAACCCTACCATAGACCTTAATACTGTAAATTATATGCTCAATATGGATATGATTGGCAGACTTCGCGAGCAACAGTTGGCTATCAGCGGTGTAGGAACTTCTCCAATATGGGTAAATTTGATTAAACAGTTAGATAGCATAGATGCTAAAATTATCACAAAATTAGACTCCGCAGGTGTAGGTCCTTCTGACCATACTTCATTTTACCTGAAAAATATACCTGTTTTACATTTTTTTACAGGTACACATCCCGATTATCACAAACCGTCTGATGATATAGATAAAATTAACTTTGAGGGGGCAGCACAAGTATTAAATTTTATACTTCAACTTATAGAAAAAACAGAGTCTATGCCTAAACTTACTTTTACTCCTACCAAAGAAAAGAAAAACGAAAATGCACCTGCTTTCAAAGTAACTATGGGCATTATTCCTGACTATATGTACAATGGTAAAGGAGTACGTGCAGAAGGCGTTAGTGCAGGCAAACCTGCTGAAAAAGCAGGTATACAAGCTAATGACATTCTTTTGCAAATCAATAATGATGAAATTACAGATATGATGAGTTATATGAAATGTCTTGCCAAATACAAAAAAGGCGATACGGTCAAAGTAAAAATTGAACGGAACAAACAAATTATAGAAAAAGAACTTACTTTTTGACCTATGCTTGCACAAGACACTTTTATTCTTAATCCAAACGGCAGTGTGTATCATCTTGGCTTAATACCAGAACAAATAGCTGATAGAGTAATTTTTGTAGGCGACCCCGAACGTGTTCCAAAAGTATCTCAACATTTTGATAGTATAGAACACGTTGTACAACGTAGAGAATTTGTTACTCACACAGGTTATATCGGCAAGGTGCGTATTTCCGTTATATCCACGGGCATGGGAACAGATAACATTGATATTGTTATGAATGAGTTAGACCTTTTACACAACGTGGATTTTAAAACCAGAATGTACAGAGAAAACAAAAAAAATTTAGTCATTTTGCGTTTAGGAACTACGGGAACTTTACATGAAAGTGTGGAAATAGGAGATTTTGTACTTTCTCAGTATGCTGTTGGTATGGATAATTTAGGACATTATTACATACGCTCACAAGATACTGTAATACAAAAACATTTTGAACATTGGCTTGCCGAAAACAGAATAAATGCACCGTTTAATCCATATTTTACGCAAACGCATCAAGGTTTTGCAGAATATATTATGCAAAATATTCCTTGTAAGGCAGGTATTACCATGACTAACCCTGGTTTTTATGCACCACAGAACCGTTTTTTGCGTTCAGGAGAATATCCCTTATCGGATTTTGTGAATAAAATAGCTCAGTTTACCTATAATCAGAATGCTGTATTGAATATGGAAATGGAAACCGCAGGAATACTTTCCCTCTCCAACTACTTCGGTTATACCTCCGCTTCTTTGTCTGTGGTACTTGCTCACCGAAAAAAAGGTATATTTTCCCTTAATCCTGAACAGGACGTTGCACAATTGATTGAAGCAGGAATAAAAATTATTACACAGTACGACGTATAAGGTATGCAAAATATCACTTATTTATTATACAAATTCATCAGTTTGTCTATTTCCAGCAAGCCGAAGTTAAGAATAAGCTCGGGCATAAGTTCTAATGTGGGTGCAAGCACCGGGAGTTCGTCCTCGTCAAAAGGGGCAAGTACGTAATCCGCTTGTTTTCCTTTGGGAAAGTTATTACCTATACCTATGCGTACGCGCGGGTATTCGTCTGTATCTAATGTAATTTGTATATGCTTCAATCCGTTATGCCCGCCATCACTGCCTTTTTTACGGATACGAATTTTTCCCAAAGGAAGCGATATATCATCAGTAATGACCAAAAGATGGCTTAAAGGTATTTTTTCTTCCTGAACATAGTAATTTACCGCTTTACCACTTAAATTCATGTATGTAGTAGGTTTTACGAGAATAAATAGTCTTCCTTTATGCTTAAATTCTGCGGTATAAGCATAGCGATTACTGTTAAAATTCACTTCTTTCTGTTTAGCTAAAGCGTCTAATGCCATAAAACCTACATTATGACGGGTATCCTCATACTCTTCTCCGATATTTCCAAGACCCACAATAACAAATTTTTCAGACATACCTTGCAAAACTATATATTATTTGAGTTACTCCTCTCGTAAATACAATAATTTGAGCTGTTTCATTTTTACGCATACTCCTGCATACATTTCAATACGAGTATTTTTACCTTGTACCTCTACTTTAAACTCGGTTTCTCCGATAACAGGGTACTGGTAGTTTCCTGAGTAAGGCTTACCAAAACGAATAATTTTTGGCTGATTTTCTTTAAGTTTAATCTGAACAGGTGTTCCTATACGTTTTTTAAAAAAATCCTCAAATTTATACAGGGAGTCATAAGGAGTGATAGATTTTTTGGTGTCAAAATATGGAATAGACTGACCAGGAAACATGAGTGTTTTTATTTTTTCTGTTTCATTGCTGTTAGCAAAACTACATATATTGTCTAATAGCTGTTGTACTGCAAGCGTATTGTTTTTATAGAAAGCAAGCCATTCCTCAGATACATTATCAGAGAGATTTCTTAAATCGGGATTGTCTTTTATGTCATAGTTGCGGTCATTAGGCGAAGGAATAAAATCTGTGCGAGGTATTTCTCCTTTAAGTTCAATATTGTGCAAATAAGGTACTTTGGTATCATACTGTTGATTATCTTTCAAATGCTTAATAGACAATCTTAATATACGCTCTGCCATATCCAAATACGGGCAATAAACAGCTATCACAAGGTTATCTCGTACAAAAACACATAAAAACTCTTTTGTCGTACTGCGCATCCAGGAACGAATGACCAAGTCTTTACCTACAAAACTTCGGAATAACGCTTTATCATCTTGGGCAGAACCTGGGGTAATGAGTTCATAGATTTTGAGAATATCATTTTTACCTTCCAAAGCACTGGCTTCATCTTTGAAGAGATAATAATTTACCGTAAAAGAAAGCAGACTATCCTGACGCATATAGCGGTTAAAATAGGCAGATTTAAAGCCTGAACTTTTAAGGTGTTTAAAGAAAAATCTGAGTTTAGATTTTATTTCAGGACGCTGTTCTTCCTCCACAGGATAGGTTGACATAATGTCCTTAATAACTGTACTTTTTTGTGTGTATCCTAAATATCCAACCTGTGCGATATCCTGCGAGGTAAGAGCTAATTTTGGAAGTTCTTTTACAGAATATTCGCCGTCAGAACGGCACCCTGACCACAGAATGGCAGAAAAAACGCATAATACAACATACCCTAAACGAAGGTGCATAATAGTTTAACCTTGTTTTGTGCTTTTTTGTTTTTCTATAAACCATTCCACCGTTTTTTTCAATCCCGTTTGTATATCCACAGTGGGTTTCCAGCCCATTTCTTTGTTTATTTTTTCATAGCTTAATACAGAACGGAACTGTTCGCCTTTTTTAGCATCAGCAAATTGTCTTGGGGCATTTTTACCTATGGCTTGGTTGATATAGTCAAATATCTGAATAACATTAGTTTCAATCCCTGTACTGACGTTAAATGCACCACTCTTGGGATATTGCAAAGCAAGGTAAGCCGCTTGTACTACATCATCTACGTACACATAATCACGAGTTTGTAAGCCTGTACCGTTAATATAAGCAGGTTCATCATTGAGCAAGCGTTGGCAAAAAATAGCTACCACACCTGCTTCACCTTTGGGGCTTTGTCTTGGTCCGTAGATGTTCGCTAATCTCAATGTTACATATTCTAAACCATGTATTTGATGGTAGTAATAAAGATATTTTTCTACACTCATTTTAGCAATTCCATAAGGGGATAATGGCTGTATAGGGTGTTTTTCATCAGCGGGGAAGTATTCTTGTTCGCCGTAGCCTGCACCACCTGTGGATGCAAATATAAATTTTTTTGTACCTGCTTTAAGTGCGGCTTCTAAAAGGTTTATTGTACCTAAAATATTCACTTTGGCATCAAAAGTAGGGTCATCTACGGATTTTCTTACGTCCATTTGTGCCGCAAAATGATAGATAACTTCATATTTCTCACTTATAATCAAAGATGCAGTTTCAGGCTGAACAATATCTAAGTGATGAAATACTGCATTAGCGTTTATGTTTTCTTTTTTTCCTGCATAAAGATTGTCTAAAATGTGTACCGTGTGTCCGTGTGTAATAAGTTTATCTGCGATATGAGAAGCGATAAACCCTGCGCCGCCTGTAACTAAAATTTTCATGGTGCAAAAATACAAACAGAGAGATATAATTTACAGAATACACATAAAAAAGTAAAAGGACAGACCTTTAATTGCCTGTCCTGATATGTTTTTTTAATTGATACGTTCTTTTACATATCTACCTGGTGCGGCTTCAATGAAAGTAAATTCTTCATTACCAAGAGTAGTACGTGCAGGAATTTGATTTCCGCCGTGTGCAGAAAGCCATTTTGTCCAGTGATTCCACCAACTTCCGTCTACTTTTTGAGAAGTTTTTAACCAATGGTCAGCGCCTTTGCCTTTTTCACCATTTATATTGTAATGGCGTTTATTCTTTTTAGCAGGATTTACTACCCCCGCGATGTGTCCACTTGCACCAAGTACAAATTCGGTTTCTCCTGAAAACAATTCTGTGGTAGCAAAACAAGTTTTCCAAGGTGCGATATGGTCCTCGGCAGTGGCGAGAATATAAGAAGGAGTTTTAACTTTGGATAAATCAATAGGTTGATTAAGTAAAGTTAAGCAAGCAGGTTTGCGGAGATTGTTTTCTAAATACATATTGCGCAAATAATAAGTGTACATTTTAGCAGGCAGGTTAGTAGAGTCGCTGTTCCAGTAGAGCAAATCAAAAGGGGGAGGAGTTTTACCTTTAAGATAATTATTTACTACATAAGACCATATCAAGTCATTAGCACGAAGTTGCGAAAAAGTATCAGACATGGCTTTACCAGACATTACACCTTTTTCAGAAAGTTCGGTTTCACGTTTTTCCACCTGATTTTTGTCTATATATACAGAAACCTCTCCCGTATCAGAAAAATCTAGCATGGTAGTCAGGAAGGTAGCGCTTTCTACATAATTTTTATTTTGTGCAGTTAATGCCGCTAGTACAGAACCTAATAAGGTCCCACCGATACAAAAACCAAGAGCATTTACTTTTTCAGATTGAGTTATTTTTTTGACCACATCCATAGCGGTTAGTGCGCCTTTATCCATGTAATCTTCCCAGGAAATATGCCCCATAGACTCAGGTACATTTTTCCATGAAATAATGAAAGTGGTAAAACCACTGTCTAGACAATGACGCACAAAAGAGTTTTCGGGTTGTAAGTCCAAAATATAAAATTTGTTTATCCAAGGGGGAATAATGAGTAAAGGAATTTCATACACCTGTTCTGTGGTAGGAGAGTATTGTATCAACTGCATGAGTTCATTTTCATAGATAACTGCACCAGGCGTAATTGCTAAATTTTTACCTACTTCAAAAGCGCTTTCGTCAGTCATAGTAATTCTACCTTTTTCTATGTCTTTCATAAGGTTTTTGAAGCCGTCCATTAAGCTCTGACCATTAGTTTCTATGGCTAAACGGATAACCTCAGGATTAGTAACCGCAAAGTTGGTCGGGGACATAGCGTCAAGATACTGTTTAGTGAAAAAAGTAATTTTTTTGCGCTGTTCAGGGGTGAGCTCAATATTATTTACACTGTCCAAGAGCCACCTTGAAAAGAGTAAATAGGATTGTTTGATAAAATCAAAAATTGGATTTTCTGACCATTGGGGGTCTGAAAAACGCTTGTCATTTTTGTCAGGGGTGATAACAGGAGTATAGTTTTCGTTGTTTCGGGTAATAAAACTGTTCCATAAAGCGAGCTGGTCTTGAAAAAACTGCATTTGCACGTTCGTCCATTGTTGTTGGATTTTACCAAGATTTACGCCTACCTGTTCCAAAGTCTGGTAAAGTTGTTTGGTCCAGTATTCCTGCTGTTCTTTGGAATAGTTGCCCATAAAAGCCTGAAACCATTGCTCATTTTGCTCCATGAGCGTTTTGTATATGTCTGTAAGTTCTTTACTGGTGTTCATGGTGCAAAAATAACTATTTTTTTGAATAGTTTGCTATGAGAAAAATTAAATCATAGTTAAGGACTGCATAGCAAGACAAGAATGTGAGTTTTTCTTTTTTACCTGATTTTTTTTATAGAAACAAAATAATTGTATCTTTGTTGATAATTTCATTCTGAGCATTTTTGTAATTATTTTATATGAAATTAGAGGAGGCTATTTTACAAAGTCATTTTAAGTCTGAAGCTCAAAAAGCAGGAATTAACATTATCTATACTGCCAAATGGCTACAAAACTGCATGCAGGATTTTCTTAATCCTTTTCATATTACGCATCAACAGTACAATGTACTGCGCATACTTAAAGGTTCGCACCCTGTTTCTTTGAGTACGTGTGATATACGCAGGCGCATGTTGGACAAAATGTCTGATGTATCCCGTATTGTAGACAGATTAGTAAAACAGGAATTAGTTATCCGAAAGGCAAATCTTACAGACAAGCGTTTGGTAGACGTGTATATCTCAGAAGCAGGGATTGCTTTGCTCGCAAAAATAGAAACTAAACAGAATAAATTAGAAGAGATTATGAATGTCTGCACCCAAGAAGAACTACAAATACTCAATAACACATTAGACAAATTGCGCGTACTTAATTCAAATTGCGATACACACGAATAAATACATTTCATATTCTAAAAATAACCTTAATTATGCCCGATTTTTCCCAAAGAAGCACTCTTCTTGAACTAATGGACGATTTTTCTGTTCCTGCCAAAGATTTATATCAGAATTTAAGAGAAATTGAACGTATCAATATTCAGTTGGGAGGGCATGCCGTAACTATTGACGGACTTAAACAGTATTTCAGAAAATATGACCCTAAAAGTAAAACTACTCTTGCAGACATAGGCTGTGGCGGAGGAGATACTCTACGGTATATCCATACATGGGCAGATAAAAACAAGGTTAATATGCAACTTACAGGGATTGATTATCAGCCTGTAATGATAGAATATGCTTGTCAGAACTCACACAATCTTCCGATTGAGTACAAAGTGCAAAGTGTATTTGACATAGAACAGAAGTATGATATTACTACATGTAGCCTGTTCTGTCATCATTTTGATAATAAAAACTTGGTTCTGTTATTACAGAAATTAAGTAAAATAACTCGCAAACTAATTCTTATCAATGATTTGCACAGGCACTGGTTAGCCTATTATAGCATTAAGTATCTTACAAAGTGGTTCAAAGGAAGTTATTTGGTACAGCATGATGCACCGCTTTCTGTTTTACGGGGTTTTACAAAAAAAGAATGGCAGGATACTCTTGAACAGGCGGGTGTTCTAAATGCAGAAATACATTGGAAGTGGGCATTTCGTCATCAGATATTGATTTGGTTATAATTCCAAATTGCTTTACCTTGCAAGTGTTTATGCTCAATATAGCCGCTGTTTCTTACCTTAATACCCGACCTTATCTCTCAGGAATAGAAAAATATCTCAATACCCCATATCACATAAATACGTATCCCCCGCGTGAATGTGCAGAAAAACTTAAAAATGGACAGGCAAACCTGGGACTTATTCCTGTGGCTACCTTACCCGAACTGAATGATTTTGTTCTTGTCAGTAATTTTGGTATTGTAGCACAGGGCAGGGTATATTCTGTAAGTTTGTACAGTCAGGTATTTTTGAACGAAATCACCCATGTTTTTTTGGATTATCAGTCCCGTACTTCGGTGGCACTTACGCAGATACTTTGTCAGGAATTCTGGAAAATAAATCCTATCTTTATTCCTGCATATCCTGACTATGAAAAAGACATTTCACATACACGCGCGGGAGTAATCATTGGCGACAGGGCAATTCATCTTAAACCAAATTACAGCTATGATTTTGACCTTGCAGAAGCATGGTACAATTATACGCAACTGCCTTTTGTTTTTGCAGTATGGGTAGTTCATAAAGATTTGTATAATTCTTTTTTGCACAGCACGCTCAATGAAGTATTTTACAAAGGTATAACAGAAAAAGAACAGTATTTTCTCCAATGGGCAAAAGAGCATCAGTTACCTGAAAGCATTGTTAAAGAATATCTTACAAAGTACATTCGCTATGAAATATCACTGCAAGCACAAAATGGAATGAACTTATTTTTAGAACATCTTGTAAAGATACAAACAGGATAATCTTAAAGAAGGGTATTTATTTGTATAGTTGCTTCAAAAAAGGCTTGTATATCCTGTTCTGAAATGCAGTATGGCGGAATAATATACACTGTATTACCCAAAGGGCGCACTAACATATTTTTTTCAAGGTAAAAATTTCTTATTCTTTGACTGATAGCATTAAGATAATGGCGTTCAGGCTGTCCAAGTTCAAAGGCAAGAATACCGCCTTTATGCCGTACATTGTACAAAAATGAATATCGGGTAAGTTTTTCTGCCACATTCGCAAGATTTTGATACAGTTGGATTAAGTTTTTCTGTGTTTCGGGCTGTTCAAATAAATCTAGATTTGCATTGGCAGCGGCACAAGCGATGGGATTAGCTGTAAAACTGTGTCCGTGAAAAAAAGTTTTGGTTCTGTCCTGAGTTAAAAAATGCTTAAAAATATCATCAGAACATACGGTTAAACCTAATGGCAGAAAACCCCCTGTTATACATTTGGAAAGACAGACAATATCTGGCTGTGAGTTCGTTTGCATGCACGCAAAAAGTGTTCCTGTACGCCCAAAACCTGTCATAACTTCGTCAGCAATGGTAAAAACGCTGTGTTTTTTGCAAATATCCCATACTGCGGAGATGTATTCGGGTTTAGTCATGCGCATACCTGCTACGCCCTGTACCACAGGTTCAATAATACAGGACGCATACTCTTCCATTTTGCACAGTTTTTCTAATTCTGTGAGAACAAAAGTATAGTTTTTTTCATCAGGATAAGGCAGGTAGGTTACGTCAAAAAGCAAGGTATGAAATGCTGAAGTAAAAATATCCCTCTCACTGACTGCCATACCGCCGAAGGTATCCCCGTGATAACTGCCCTCAAAAGCAATTACTTTTTTACGCTCTTTACCCTGATTGTGCCATGCCTGAAAACACATTTTAAGGGCAATTTCCACTGCTGTAGAACCGTTATCGGAAAAGAACACTTTGCTTAACGCAGGAAAATAATTCAGAATACGTTCTGCTAATCGTACTGCAGGTTCATGGGTAAATCCTGCAAATATTACCTGTTCTAGAATACGCGCTTGTTCGCTAATAGCTTTGGCTATGTACGGGTGTGCATGTCCGTGTGCCGTAACCCACCAAGAACTGTTAAAATCTGTAATTTTTTTGCCGTCTTCGGTGTACAAATAGGCGCCTTCTGCTTTTACAATCCCCACAGGACTTGTACTGTATGCCGAAGTATAAGGATGCCATACTACTTTTTCATCGCGTTCTGCCAAGGTCATGCTCGCAAAGTTAGGTAAAATGAATATCTTTGCCGTATTGCTTGCAAAGTAAAGATGTGGATTTTCGTTCTGCTTTGTACGATTTTATGGGGACTGATTTATTTTACCTTATTTTTTGCAAGTCAAAAAAATGATGTAAAACAATACTGTTTTACTCCTCCTGTATCCGTAATCATTGCGGCAAAAAATGAAGCTGAAAATCTTGCTTTACATTTGCCTTACATTTTAACTCAGGAATATCCTGAATTTGAGGTAATTATAGCCGTAAATAACACCACAGACACTACAATACAGGTTTTAGAACATTTGCAACAGGAATATTCTCATTTGAGGTGGATAAAAATTAACACCGTACCTGAAAATTTTTCACCTAAAAAATACGCACTTACGCAAGCTATACAGCGAGCAAAATATGAATATCTACTTTTTACAGATGCGGACTGTGTTCCTAATAGCAATACTTGGATAAAAATTATGATGTCTTCTTTTGCAAATCCCAAAATAGAAATGGTATTGGGATACAGCCCCTATAAGCAGGAAAACACTATATTGAATAGTTTTATTCAATATGAAACTCTTTTTACAGCTATACAATATCTTGGATTAGCTCAACTTGGTATACCGTACATGGGCGTAGGTAGAAATATTGCTTACAAAAAATCTTTGTTTCAAAAATACACTTTTAATACCCATAAACACATTTTATCGGGTGATGATGATTTGTTTGTCAATCAAACAGCAAACAAAACTAATATTCTTATTCAAATTGCAAAAAAAACATGGGTATATTCTATACCCAAAAAAACGTGGCAATCTTGGTACAAGCAAAAAAGCAGACATATAAGTACAGGAAAGCATTACAAAGCCTCTCATCTGATTATCTTGGGAATACTCTCTTTACTCAATTTTATTTTACCTTTTTTGCCTTTTTTGTATTTTCTAATCCAAGAAAAATTTTATATTTTTGCAATTCCTTTGGTGTTTGTGTATTTCTATACAACTGTGTTATTTAGTCAATATCGTGTTAGGATAAAACCTGCTCACTTTATCCTACTTCCGTTTTTATACAGTGTGTATCAGGTAGTATTCAGCATAAAAGGTATTTTTTCAAAAAAACATAAAACATGGTAAGCATAGAAGACGAGTTTAATGCCGAGAACATAGATTTTCAGGATAATTCTTTTCTGGAAGACGACGATTTTATGACAGAAAATACCCATATCTTGTCTTCAAAAGCCAAAGAAGATATGGTCTTGATTAAGCAAGCCGTAGAAGAAGGCGATGAAAAGGCTTATGAAAAACTGATGAACCGCTACAAAAAATCAGTGTATTTTATGCTGCTTAAAATGACGCAAAATAAAGATGACGCTGAGGACCTGACAATGGAGTCTTTTGCCAAAGCCTTCAAATCTTTACACAAATTTAATCCTCAATATGCATTCTCTACATGGCTGTTTCGGATAGCTTCCAATAACTGTATAGATTTTATCCGAAAAAACAAAATGAGAACTTTTTCTATCAATACTCCCGTAGAAACCGATAATGGCACTATTGATAATTTTGACCTCCCTGACAATTTGGAACTCCCAGATGACTATGCCAACCGAATGGATAAAGCTAAATTCTTACAGAGTGTGATAGATGAACTCCCTAAAACTTATTCTACTTTAATCAAATTACGGTATTACGAAGAACTTTCTTACGAAGAGATAGCCGAGATTATAGGTGTTCCTATTGGCACAGTAAAAGCTCAATTGCACAGAGCAAGAGAACTCTTATATAAAGCATTAGCCAAGCAAAAACACAAACTGGATTAGAAAAAATTTGCATATATAAGAAAAACTATTTATCTTTGCAGTCCAAATTCTACGGCGAGGTAGCTCAGATGGTTAGAGCGTAGGATTCATAACCCTAAGGTCAGGGGTTCGATTCCCCTCTTCGCTACAAGTCCCTGTATCATCAGGGCTTTTTTATTTATGGCTTATTTATACACTGTACGGTTAGAAAAATTAGAATTTTATGCGTATCATGGTATACATGCGGGGGAAAAAGAACTCGGTAATCGCTATCAAACCGATATACACGTAACCATAAAAACAGAAAAACCTATAACTAATCTCTCCGAAACCATAGATTATGCGAGGATAGGCGAAATGGTTCATCAGGTAATCAAAAATAATAGCACAGACTTATTAGAAACTCTTGCCCATAACATTATGGAAGGTATCTATACGCATTTTTTCTATCTACCTTTGCAAAAAATATCGGTTAAAGTGAGTAAGTTTAATCCTCCTATTGGGCATATTTGCGAAAAAAGTAGTGTAGAATTAGAAAAAGAGTATTAAACTGTATGTTTTGCTGAATAAATGTTATATTTGTATGCTATAACAGTAACAGAGTGGAAATTCAGGAAAATAATATTCAAAAAAAATTAAACCACAGGCGTTTGTTTATTCCTTTAATAATAGGATTGGGAACAAGTGCTTATTTTATGCAAAAAGCCTATCACCCTGAACTGATAGATAAATTACTTAATGCCAAATTCCACTGGATACTTATAGGTGCATTATTTATCATCATAAGGGATTTAGGGTATATGTACCGTATCAGGATTATTTCAAAAAATAAGTTGAGTTGGTATAAAAGTTTTGAAATAATTATGCTATGGGAATTTGGTACGGCTATGATGCCCGCATTTGTGGGGGGAACAGGTTTAGCCGTAGTTTTTTTATACCGAGAAGGATTTAGTGCAGGTAAAAGCAGTGCGTATGTACTCTTAACCGCCGTTATAGACCAATTTTTTTATGTATGGGCTGTGCCTACCGTAGTACTCATAGCAGGATATTCACATGTATTTCCTACTATGGCAGAAATTTTTGAGAACTATGGGGGTAAATCTCCGTTTCCGTTTCCACTTTCTACACTTTTGCTATTAAGTTATTTAATTAACCTATTTTACTGTGTTGTATTGTCCTATACAATGTTTGTTAATCCTCATCTGATACCCCGTTGGATAGATAAACTTTTTCGTGTGCGTATACTCAAACGTTTTCATGAACCTGTGATGCGAGAAGTAAATAACTTTACCAATGCGTTTTATGAACTCAAAGATTACAATAAAACATTCTGGATACAATTAGTAGGTGTTACTATGATAGTGTGGATAGGGCGTTTCTTTTTAGTTAATTGTTTAATTGAAGCCATCGGAATTATTCTTGTACCTGACGGCGCGGTTATTACGCATGCCCAAATCTATGGCAGATTATTAGTAATGTGGGTAATTATGCACTTATCTCCTACACCTGGGGGTGCGGGTATTGCAGAAGCCATTTTTCCAACGTTTCTCGGTAGGTACATTACAAGTGGCATGAGTGCTACTATTGCTTTATTATGGCGATTGATTTCCTACTATCCGTATTTGATAATTGGGTCGTTTATTTTACCGCGTTGGATACAAAAAACAAGTAAAAGAACTCCTATTGAATAACTATGCAAAATGCTTTCTTTGAGCGTGTGTATCAAATAGTACGTGAAATTCCAAAAGGTAAAGTAACTACGTATAGCGCTATTAGTGAATATCTTACAGGAACAAAACGTAGCGCAAGAATGGTCGGCTGGGCAATGAATGCTTCTCACACAGTATATCCGCCTGTACCTGCACACAGGGTAGTGAACAAAAATGGACTATTAACAGGTTTTAGACATTTTGCGACACCTACCCAAATGCAAGAACGTTTAGAAGCCGAAGGTATTATAGTCAAAAACCTTCAAATTCAAGATTTTGAAAAACACTTTTGGCACCCCAATGAAATGATTTTATGAAGCATGAACTCGTAAAAATGCTCAATAGATACTATTCTTTAATAAGTTTATAGTATTCCGATGTACCTACTATTTGAACAAGGTAAAGACCATTATTCCACCCTTGAACAGGAATAGAAACTGTACCTTGTGGAATGCTTTGTTCATATACCGTTTTACCTTGGACATCACTAATACGGATAATCGCATTATGGGATAGTGTAATTCTCAAATGTTCTTGAAAAGGGTTAGGAAATACAGTTGCAATTTTTTCTTTCTCTATAATATAAAGAGTTTGGATATTAGAATAGTAGTGCTTTCCATTTTTATCTATAGCTTTTATCCGATAAGAAATCTCTGTATTGTGAATATAATCAGGTAAGATATAACTATATTCACCAAATTGTCCATTATTTAGCCCAGCAAAGGTCTGAAAAGGATTTTGATTTATGCTGTATTCAATAAAATGTGTATTCTGTGTAAGCTCTGTGGGGGTAGAAAAATATAAACTTACTTGCCTATTCTCGGGATTAAATTGTACACTATGCAAAGAAGGTCTTATGACAGAAAGTGGATTATTCAAGGTAAAGGATAAAGTTTTTTGACATCCTTCGGAATCCGTAATAGTAACTGTGTATATTCCTGCGGGCAGACTGTTAATATCTTCGGTAGTAGCGCCTGTGTTCCATAAAAACGAATAAGGGGGAGTTCCGCCTGTAACAGTAATATTGATACTGCCATCATTGCCTATAACAGGGTCCGTAGGTATTCCTGACACAGTAAAAAGTTGGTAAGTACAGTTTTGCATATAAGTGATGCCTGTCATGTTTGTTAAGGAATCTTGAAAAGACTGAAAGGCATCACAATCCGTTTTAAGTTTGAATTTGAACCATTGTTCTAAAATACGTTGTGTTTTCGTTTGTTGTGTAGCTCGTGTGATAGAAATTCCTGTGGAAGAAGTAGACTCTCCAAAATCACAATTAAAGTTTGGATTAGCAAAATAGCAATGCGCACCACCTGTAATGCTTACAAAGGTTTTGCATACGGTTGTAGGAATAGCATTATATATGGGAATATGGTGTGTTGCGGGGGGCGTTACGCCGTCTTGCGCACCTGAAAAAATTAAAGCAGGGACCGAGATATTACCTGCTGCGGTAATAGCCGAAGGAGTAGTTTCTGCGGGAGCTAAACCTACTACGGTAGCAATCTGTGTATAGCCTGATGCGGCAAGCATAGAAGCACCCCCTCCCATAGAATGCCCCATAATAGCAGTTTTTGAACTGATTTTCTGATAAAATGGAGAACTCACATTAGAACCTTCTAATTTCATACGTTCATTGACTATTCGCAAATCTAACGCAAACTCATTATGGCTGGGGGAAAAGCCGCCTTCTGTACGTGGAAAAGCAAGAATATAGCCTTTGGGAACAAAATAATCCCATAAATTTTGATAAGCGTCCCAAGACATTACAAAGCCGTGTCCTACGGTAATAACAGGAAATACCCCCGAAGCTACGGGAGTAGCTGTACCTGCGCTAGTAGCAGGATAATATATTTCGGTCTGAATTTGTCTACCCGGACCTCCACCTGAACCAAAACCGCCTGTGCGCGAAGGGTCATTAAAAGTTATGGTCCGATGTCCGATAGCATATTGCGCTACGCTTTGTACATGAAAGATAAATACAAAGAATATGATAAAGTAAATGATTTTATTTGTTTTCATAAAGGTGTCTTAATAATTTATTTTACAAAGTTCGGTATTCATAGCTCATAAGACAGTAGGGCTACCCCCCTATGTTATGAACGCTTTTTATTTATGTTTATCTTAATTTGACAATAAAAAATAAAGAATTTACTAATCAAATACGGATTTATTCTTTTTGCAAGATACCCAAAAACAACTCAAATAAAGTAAAGCACTAATATTTAACTGAATTCAACTTTTTTCAAGATTTTTTACCAAAATTATTTGATAATGAATTAGTTAAGTTTTAATAACCTATACGGTGATAATTTCATAATTTTGTATTATGAACGGTAACATAAAATTTCCCTACGGAGTAAGCAATTTTGAACAATTAACTACACAAAACTTCACATTTGTAGATAAAACAAAGTATATTCAAGATTTAGAAGATGAGAAATTTGTATCTTTTTTACGCCCCCGTAGATTTGGTAAAAGTTTGTGGTTATCCATACTAGAATATTATTACGACATCAATCAAAAAGATAAGTTTGAACAACTTTTTGGTAAGTATTATATTGGCAAATATCCCACACCGTTACGAAATACATACAGAGTACTCAAATTTGATTTCAGCGGTATTGATACTTCTACCAAAGAAAGTGCTAAACAAGGGTTTAATCTCAAAATTAAAACTTATGTCATTGGTTTTTGTGATAGGTATCAATGTTTAAGTAAAGAAAGCATTCACTCTATCTACCAAGCAGAAGACGCAGAAGAGATATTGTCTGTTTTTTGTGAAAAATATGATAAAAAATACCCCATTTATCTACTTATTGACGAATATGACCATTTTACGAATGAGATTTTATATCGCAGTGTAGAGGAATTTATAGATAGTGTATCCAAACAAGGGTATGTACGCAAGTTTTTTGAAGTCATCAAAACTGCAACGCAACAAGGAATAGTAGATAGAGTGTTCATTACAGGGGTTTCTCCTTTAACACTTGACGGAATTACCAGCGGATTTAACATTCTTACTCATCTTAC